>NZ_JAXCIA010000016.1:0-93217 GCF_035985025.1 Flavobacterium sp. PL11 | reverse complement strand
GTAAATGGCGAACACAGTTTGATCATGTTAGTGTACAACATCAAACGCACGATGAATATTCTGGGCGTTCCCGATTTAATTGATAAAATCCAGAAGTGGAATGCAAAATACCCACCAAAAGGGTATGCCGTAATGAAAACGACCTTTTTTAAGCTCTTATGCGAGTTCAAAATTAGTAAACATTTATTTCTATCTCCAAAAACCGCCTCGCTTACAAGCGAATTTTGTGCGAATAGAAAAGGAGTTATTGAGTTAATTTGAGCAAAAGTGGGGTAAATTCACATCCTGACGTTCCCGCGCTAGGCGTCCGTTGCCAATGAAAGCGAACTGAGAACTTTCGGCAAGATAAAATATTTTCGTGAAAACAAATGTTCTGGCTACAAAAAAAGTTGGCAATGGCGCTTAGCGTGTGTTACCAGAAGGCAGAATTAGTAGCCAAATATTTTTAATAGCTGTTCTTGCAATTCTTTTTTATTCAATTCTCCTCCACCTTTCCATTTCCCGATTATTAGTCCATTCTTATCAATCAGAACTTTGTGAGGAATCCCGTTCACAAAATAATCTTGTTTTACAGTGCTGTTGTTTTCTACTAAAGAATAATGAATCCAATTATTGATTTTGTCTTTTTCAATTGTCTTTTTCCAATTATTCAAGTTTTCATCAATTGAAATGCTGATGATTTCAAATTTATCTTTCCCATATTTTGTAGATAATTCCTTTAAATATGGAAATTCTTCTTTACACGGAGCACACCAACTTGCCCAAAAATCTATTAGAACATATTTATTACGAAAACCTTCAAGTGAAATGTGTTCATCCCTTACATCTTTTCCTTGAAATGCGGGTGCGTTACTTCCCACTTTGCTTTGCTTAAAAAATATCAATTGTTCGGACATCCTCTTTCCCGCGTCGCTCTCTTTCACATTTTGTGATGCATTGACGTATAATTCTTCAAAGTCGTTATAAAAATTTTTACCTGGCTGCCTAGAAATTTGTTGCTGTACTAGTTTAAATGCATATAAAGAATAAGGATGCTTTTTAGCAAAGTCAAGATTACGCTTTAACTCTTGTATTTCAATTCTATCTGCTAGGTTCCATAAGGTGTCAGCTTGTAAAGTAAGTTTCTCAAGGATATTGGGTTCAATTGTAGTTTTGGTCTTTTCATTTAATGATCCTATCAAACTATGTAATGAATCCCGACTTTTTTTGCTTTCGCTATTTAAAATTTCAAGGTCAAATTGAATCTGAGTTTCAGATTTCTGTCCACGGCAGACAAAAATTTGAAGTGTTAAGAATGTTAGAAAGATAATCTTCATGTTTCGATTTTTTACTGCTTTCTGGTAACGTTTGGCGGCTTGCGGAAGTGGCGAACTTCGTAACCGAGATTTTTCGGCTAAGATAAAATTTCTTGCGATAGATAAATATGAATTTACCACATAATTCGCCATTTTTGCAAACCGCTGTTGTGCGTTCGTACTTTTATTTAATCAACTTTTCAAGTCTAATTCTGGCAGGAAATCCTGGAGTTTTTATATCAATTGAATTACCACAACTATCGGATGTAGATATATCCTGAATTCTACTACTTGCAGTGAAACCAATATTATATTTAGGACTTAATAAAATTCTTTGAAATGTATAAGTGATTTTTGTACAACTAATATAGTTAGAAAGTTTACTACAATATTCTATAAAAATTTCAGAAGCAACAAATTGATTTACGTAGTCTTTAACTTTCGGTTTTAAAGACTTTAGTTCAAATAAAATTATTTTTTCTTGAGAAGGAATAATTAAACAATAATCACAACCTTTGTGAATAATAGGCGTATCTCTTTTTAAATACATAGACTTTCTTTTAAATTCACGTTTATCTACATCAAGTTTTAGTAATATAGAATCAGTTGGAATTCCTCCAATTAAAATTTCTTGGTTAGTGTCTATTTCTTTAAGAATCATAGTTTGATTTAGTAAATCAAAGTTCTGAATAACTTCTTCATCGCAGAATATTTCTCTCATAGACTAATCAATTAAATAATCTAAATCTGAAGATATAGAAAATAGATTATTTATTTCATCATCGAAGAAAGGAATTTCTATTCCTTTATTTGTAACTTTTAGTTTATCGAGTTTCCCATTAATTGCTTGATAAACTGAAACCTCATCATTTTTTATGAAATCTAAATTAGAGTAACTCTTTTTGTTTTTTAAAAGCCATTGATTCTTATCTTTAAATTCGTTAGATAATAAAATTAAATTATTTAATTCTTTTACAAGAAAATCACTGTGAGTTGTAATAAAGACTTTAATGCCAAGATTAATAATCGATGCAATAAGTTTTGCAATTAATCTTTGATTTTTTAATGTTAAGTGACTTTCTGGCTCATCAATAATAAGTATATCACCTTGTTTTGCAAGATGTTTTAAATAAAAATAAATATCAACAATACATCTAGCAGAAGAAGATGCTAAATAAAGTGGAATATCAAATTTATTGTTTTTTTTATTTTTTGTGTAAAACCTAATATCTTGTTTGTTTTCTTTTTTAAATTCCGCTCCTAATATTTCTTTAATAATTTCCATAGGATAAGTGGAATCTATTTTTGAAGTATTTTTTTTGATATTATCCAAATTTCTTGTAAAAGCAATATGATCTCTAATTGGAGTTGCATAATAAGCACTCATTGACATTAGAAGTTCAAAAGGATGAAAGTTACCTTCTTTATCGTCAAGTTTTTGTAAACCGTCAACTAAAGAATTTCTTTGCTCGTCTAGTTCTTTGTAGAAAAGTGAAATCCCTAATCTTTCAGCCGTTATAATTGTTGGGTCTGGAAAAATTTCATCAAATACTAAATATGCAAATAAATCACCAAGAACTCTTTTAAACAAAGTGTCGTCAATTTCATTTTTTGTTTGTTTAATATAGCTTATAGATAAAATATTATTTTCAAGTTTACCATCAAAAACTATATTCTCTCCAATTTGGATTTTCTTTTCAGAATCCTTAAATTCGGTAGGTTTTTCAAAATCCAATTTTACTTTTGCGTCAGCAAATATTTTCTCTTTATCGTTGAATAAATCTCTAATTCTCTTTTGAAAATTAGAGCTTTCAGTAACAATACTTTTAGATACTATTTCTTGGATTTCCTCTTTATTTAGTGATATTTGACCTTCACTTTTAAGTCTTGTTTCTAAATTTTTGAAGCTATTATAGTTAATGAAATCAGTCCAATTTTTTAACATTCCATATATACTATAAGTAATGTAGGTCTTTCCTGAATTATTATCTCCAACTAAAATAGTTAGATTATTTAGTTCAATTTCGCTTTGAACTATTTTTCCAAGATTGTCAACAGTTAATTTCATTTAATTTTCATTCAAAATTTATTATGCGAATTTACGTTTTTTTTTCGTATTTAAAAATAAGGTTGAATTTTAGCAGTTTTTTTAGTATGACGCCTAACGTTTGGTGCTTTGCGTAGTGCAAGGCTAAGTAACTGTGAATTTTCTGTTTTGCACCAAATATGATGCGAACCTATAATTACACTAAATCCTTGCATTACGCAAAACACGTGTTAGGCATAGTGCTCTTTACACGATAATTTAAAATTAACAAAAAATGAATATAGCAGATAACAAAGAATATTTTGGAAAAATGATTCATAATTGGACTTCTGAAATGAAAAATAAATATGTAATAACTGGTTTTATTGCAGGAAAAGAAAATATTGCAAACAACCGAGTTGGTAAAGTTGTACAGGTCAGAATTGATGCTGGTGATTATGGAAGTGATTGTGTTCTTTTGAGACATAAAGACGATACACTCACTCCTCACGAAAATCAAAGTTTTTGGTTAATTCCTGATAAATTTAACGATTATTTAGATGAAATTTTTAAAGATGTTTCAGAAGATGATTCTGATAACTACGCATACACCTTGCAAGGAACTAGAAGTGAAAAAGGATTTATAATTAAATCTACTTTAAAAGATGATGAACCTTCTCCAATGCGTGATATTAAAAAAGCAATTTTAAATAAATTAAACGAGAGTCTTTAGCCCGCATTATGCCTAACGTTTTGCTGCTTTGAGATGGCTGGAAGTTCGTAACCGCTCAGTTTTCGGCTTAACGAAAATATGATGCGAAACGGTAATTCCACTAAATTCCAGCTATATCAAAACAGCTGTTGTAGGCTGTGTTTTTAGTTGTCAAATACGATTTCAAATGTATTTCTAACATAATTAATTCCTTCAATCTTTTTAGAGTAAAGTGGTAATTGATTTATGTGAACAATTAATTTTGCATCATTTAAATTTAAAATTCTATTTACAATATACAAACCTAGACCATCTCCATTTTTACCACTTTGCTTAGCATAAACTCCTGAATATCCTTCACGAAGAACATCATCTAATTCATTTGGTTTTATTTCCATACTAATCATTTCTACGATTAGACTGAAATTATTATTATCTATATTTTCAGAAAAAAGTATTTTCAATTGTGTATTTGGTGAAATATATTTCGCTGTATTATCTATAATATGGTAAAGTGCTACTCTAATCGTTTCAAAATCAAATTTTAAAAGTTTTTCATTATCTTCAACTAAAACATGAACATCTAATTCTTTAAAATCTTGATAAAAAACATGCAAAACTGTTAAAACTACTTTTCTAATGTAATGTTGTTGTTTTTGAAGTGTTGCAGAACCTCCATCTAATTTTTTAAAAACCGTAAATTCTGCTTTCATTGCAATACTGTTTTTTGCAATTCTTAAGAATGCATCTGCAACAGCGTCAGGATCTTTAGATAAATATGTTTTTATCGTTTCTTTTACTTTTCTGTAATCTTTGCTTAATTTTTCTTCTGGAACTACAACATATAATTCTTGAATATTATGTCCGTTAAATGAAGTGATGTTATGAATTAGTCTTCGATTATCTGCTTGAATATCTTGAGTTAATTTGTTTTTGATATTATTTATTTCTTGAATTTGTTCAGAATAAATAGTTAACTTTTCTTTGAAATATCTTGGTTTATTTATTAATTCAGAATTAAATGTAATTAAATATGCTATTCCATTTTCAGAAATAATTTTGCCGTGTCTAATTTTTTTACCTGTAAATTCACATTTTTCAATGATTTCTGTTTTATTTTCGCAAAGCTCAAAATAGTAATCTTGTTCTTTGGGTAAATTAGAATAAATAATAACATTGTCTTTATTTACGAGTTTGACATATGTACTCATTAGTTTAATTCTTTACTAAATCGTTCTATTAAACTGATAAACTCATACGGTTCTGCATCTTTTGAAAGAAGAAAATCTACTTTTTGAATTGCATCGTGAAATACATTATGGATTTGCACTGCTGAATAGATTACAACTTTTTTATCTGGATATTTACTTTTTATATTTAGTGCAAGTCCTAAACCTTCATCTTTACAGTCTAAAATTTTACCGACTCCTTGAACATCAACAAAAACAATATCACTGTTTTTAATTACGTCATCATTATAAGATTTCAAGTCAGTTATGCTTTTAGTATTAATCCACCCTTCGTTAATAAGAATTTTTACAACCTTAAATTTAGTGTCATCGTCAATAAAAAGAATTGATGTTGACTTTCGCAATTTATCAATATCAATAGTTTCTTTAATTGGTGTGATTTTATCTGAATTTAATTGTTCAGCATTACTTGCAAAATTCACTGTTAAATTGTTTGCGTTATTATTTGTTGGTGATATTTGAGGATTATTCTCGATTTGAAGTGGTGATGTTGTATTTGGACTTTTCTTTTTATAATTTTTGTATCCAATTGTTATTGTAATAATTGAAAATATTGATGCTATTGCTATCTTCCAAAAATCAGGTGTGTCAATAAGAGTTTGTAATAATATACTCATAATTTAAATTTGGTTTTTTTGATGGTTATTTTTTCTTCTTTTTTTAACATAGCCTACAACTAGTATATATGCGAAACAAACCTTCGCATATACACCCAAATGTGGATAGATTGGCGAAGGTTTGTTTCGCTTTATTGATTTTCAAATATATTAAAATATTCTTACAAATTTATTTTATAAACAACCTCTTATAAAAATCACACCTCATTTCTAGCCCCGATAGCAGTGAAAATCCTTTGCTTTGGCGGTAGCCAAAAGCAAAGATTGCAGCGCATAGCGGGACAAAACCTCTTTTGAAAACCGCATACTCTGCTCCAAAAAAAAAAGCTGCCCAGCGGTGGACAGCTTTAATATATTTGATATTCCGTACTAATCCGGAATTAGCAATTACGCCATTTTAATTCATAAAATGGGTTCGCGGCTTATTTAATCAACTCAAAACTTCTTTTTACAAAAGCCGTAAGTGCTTCTCCTTTTAAAAGGTTTTGTGATAGTTTAGCCAAGTCAAGTGCTTGTTTAATCAAGCTTTCTTGAGCTGCTGTATCTTTATTGTTTAGAATGCTGGTCGCTAATTCAGAATTAGTGTTTACCACTAAATTATACATTTCTGGCATATTACCCATTCCAAACATTCCGCCACCACCGCCTGATTGACTCATTTCTTTCATTCTACGCATGAATTCTGGTTGCGTGATAATGAATGGTGATGCGTTGCTGTCTAGCGCTTCTAGTTGAACCGTGTAGGTTTGCTTAGGAACAATTGATTCCAAAACGGTTTTTAAGTTGGTTTGCTCTTCTTCTGACAATTTAGAAATCGTGGTTTCGTCTTTTTTGATAAGATTATCAATATGATCTGAATCGACACGTATAAAAGTTATGTTGCTGTTATCGCCTTCAATTTTTTGAATCAAATGCGAGATAATAGGAGAATCAAGTAATAGAACTTCATACCCTTTCTCTTTTGCAATCTCAATGTAAGAGTGTTGTGCTTCCTTATTTCCAGCATACAAAACGACTAATTTACCATCTTTATCCGTTTGATTTGCAGCAAGATTTGTTTTTATCTCTTCAAGAGTGTAGAATTTGTCATCTACTGTTGGGTATAAAACAAAAGCCCCTGCCTTTTCATAGAATTTATCTTCAGATAACATTCCGTATTCCAGAACGATTTTGATGTCATTCCATTTTTGTTCAAAATCGGCGCGGTTTTCGGTAAACAACGATTTCAATTTATCAGCTACTTTACGAGTAATGTAGTTAGAGATTTTCTTAACCGCAGCATCCGCTTGCAATCCAGAGCGAGATACGTTTAGTGGAATATCTGGTGAATCAACAACACCTTTTAGCATCATTAAAAATTCAGGAACAATTCCTTCTACATTATCAGTTACATATACCTGATTTTGATACAACTGGATTTTGTCTTTCTGAATTTGTAAATCAGAACCCAATTTAGGGAAATATAAAATTCCAGTTAAGTTAAAAGGATAATCTACATTTAAGTGAATATGGAATAATGGCTCCTCAAATTGCATAGGATACAATTCATGGTAAAAATTTTTATAATCTTCAGCCGATAATTCACTTGGCTGTTTCGTCCACGCTGGATTAGGGTTGTTGATGATATTGTCTTTTTCAACCGTTTCATTTACATAATCTTCTGGTGCATCCTCTGGTTTAGGAAGTGTCTCTGTTTTTGTTCCAAATTTAATTGCAATAGGCATAAACTTATTATACTTATTCAGCAAACCTTTGATTTTAGAATCTTCAAGAAATTCTAAAGAATCTTCGGCAATATGTAAAATAATTTCAGTTCCACGAGTGGTTTTATCTGCTGGCTCTAGTGTAAATTCTGGACTTCCATCACAGATCCAGTGAGCAGCGGGTTCGTCTTTATAAGATTTAGTAATAATCTCTACTTTTTCAGCAACCATAAAAGCCGAATAGAAACCAAGACCGAAATGGCCAATAATTCCAGAATCCTTAGCCGAATCTTTGTATTTATCTAAAAATTCTTCAGCTCCAGAAAAAGCAACTTGGTTGATGTATTTCTCCACTTCTTCAGCAGTCATTCCTAGACCTTGATCGATAATGTGCAATTTTTTCCCTTCTTTATCGATTTTTACTTCAATCATTGGGTTGCCATATTCCACTTTAGCTTCTCCAATACTTGTTAAATGTTTAAGCTTTAACGTTGCATCAGTACCATTTGAAATCAATTCTCTTAAAAAAATTTCGTGGTCGCTATATAGAAATTTCTTGATTAAGGGAAAGATGTTTTCAACTGAGACATTAATTTTACCTGTTGCCATATTTTAAAATATTAAATTTTGTTTTAATGGCTTATGATCTTTCAAACACAATACCATTTGTAATTAAAGTGACAAAATGGCGTAAGTGATAATTTTAATAAAATTTATTATAATCATGCAACAAAAAATAGCGATTAGCTAGCTACCTTTGTGTAAGTATTAATTCATTAAAATCTACAAAAATGAAAAAAATTATTTTATTGTTTGCGCTATCTGTAGTGCTTTTTGCCTGTAAATCACAGTCGGCTACAAACACTGGTACTGATAGAAAAGCACAGGTTGCTATTAAAGGAAATTGGGAGATTACTGCTGTGACGTATCCAGGATCAGAATATATTAAAGTGAATACTTTTCAATTAGCAGATTCAGAGTGTTTTGTAGGTAGCACATGGAAATTTGTTTCAAATAATAACAAAGGAACAATGGCATTAAACAAAGCAAATTGTATTGCGTTTGATTCACCAATTACTTGGTTTGTGAATGATAATGGACAATTTGTACTTAAAATTTTAGATGCTGGCGAAAAAGCGAAGAAAGTAAGAGATGGATATGTTTTAGGATTAGCTAATCAAACAGAATCATCATTCCAATTGATTGATAAAATTGATGTAGGCGGAAAAATAACTGATGTTGTTTACCAATTCCAAAAAAGATAATTAAGATAAAAATTACAATTATGAAAAAGATTTCAGTAGTTGCAATAGCAACAATAATGGTTATAGGTTCTATGTTTACAAGTTGCGAAGCTGTAAAAAACACCAATCAAAAACAAAGAGGAGCAGGAATAGGTGCTATTGCTGGTGCAGTTTTAGGTGGCGTTCTAGGAAATAATCTGGGTAAAGGTGGAAATGGTGCTATGGGTGCTGTTCTTGGTGGTGTTGTAGGTGGTGTTGCTGGTGGCGTTATTGGAAATAAAATGGACAAGCAAGCCAGACAAATTGATGAGGTACTTCCAGGCGCTGAAGTAGTGCGTGTTGGTGAAGGTATCAAATTAGTTTTGAATGAAAACGCAGTGCGTTTTGATACTAATAAATCATCTTTGACCGCTGACGCAAAAGCAAACCTAGATAAATTAGTTCCTGTATTAAGTGAATATCCTGATACTAATATTACTATTTATGGTTATACAGATAATACTGGTGCAGCAGAATATAATTTAAAACTTTCAGGAGAGAGAGCCGCGTCTGTCAAAAATTATTTATCGGGTAAAGGTGTAGCGTCAAGTAGATTTCAAGTAACTGGTTTGGGAATTGCTGATCCAATTGCTTCAAATGAAACATTGCAAGGAAGAAGTCAAAATCGTCGTGTTGAATTTGCTATCACTGCTAATGAAAAAATGATTAAAGACTCTGAAGCAGAAAGTAAAAATTAATAAAATATTTTTAAATTATAAAGGTTGTTTCGTAAAGAAGCAGCCTTTTTTTATGTTTAATCTGATTTTAATTTTTTTGATAATCACTTTTATTTGCTGAAAAAGTAAAAGTGAAATCTGTAAGTAATATAAAAAACTATTAGGATAAAATATTTTTAAATACTACCTATTTTAGTTGATTAGCGGATAAGTAAAACGACCTACTATTTATTTTTTGATATTGTATTGATTATTTATTTAGTAAATAGGAATGGGTTTTAATTTTACTATTTTTTCATTACTAATTGAATGATAAACAGAATCAAATCGTGGTATAAATAAATTTAACATTGTAAATTTGCACTCTTAAATATTAATGATGCTAGAGATAAAAGACATAACATTTACGTATATTGAAAAACCAGTTATTGAGAATGTTAGTTTTGCAATTACAAAAGGTAAAAACACAGCTTTAATTGGCGAAAGCGGTTGCGGCAAAAGTACAGTATTAAAACTCATTTATGGATTGTATGATTTAGATAGTGGAGCGATACTGTATAATGGAAAGCCTATTTTAGGTCCTAAAAATAAATTGGTACCCGGTGAAGATTTTATTAAATATCTAGCACAAGATTTTGACTTGATGCCCTACATTACTGTTGAAGAAAATATTGGTAAATTCTTGTCTAATATGTATCCTGAACAAAAAAGGGCGCGTGTTCAAGAGTTATTAGATATGGTTGAAATGAATGCTTTCGCAAAAGTAAAAGCAAAATTTCTTAGTGGTGGACAGCAACAAAGAGTGGCACTAGCGCGGGTTTTAGCATTGGAGCCAGAAATTCTTTTGCTAGACGAACCTTTTAGTCAAATAGATTCCTTTCGAAAAAATGCATTACGACGCAATTTATTTAAATATTTAAAAGATAGAGGAGTTACTTGTATTATTGCTACCCACGATAGTACAGATGCGCTTGCTTTTTCTGATGAAACGATTGTTATTCAAAATGGTAGAATGGTAGCTCAAGGAGATTCAAAAACATTATATGAAAATCCAACAACTAAATATGTTGCTTCACTTTTTGGAGAGGTGAACGAGATAAAACTATCAAATTTGATTGATGTTGAAGTTGCCGATGATCAGATTCTTTTATTATACCCACATCAATTGAAAGTGGTTGACAACGCATTAATGCAAGTAGTGGTAAAGCAATGTTATTTTAAAGGCAGTCACTACTTAATTAAAGCTGCGTTTGAAAAAAGAGCTATTTTCTTTGAACATGATCTAGACTTAGCGTTAAACCAAGAAGTGTATTTGATGTTATCTTAAAAAACAAAACCCCGAAAATTAATTTTTCGGGGTTTTTTGATATTATTTACGATGTCATTAATTCTTTAAATACTTTTCTAAAAACTGATCCTGTTCCCATAGCAGGTGCAAGATATTTTCTTTTGCAGCGTAACCATGAGATTCTTTTGGCAAAATCACCATTCTTGCTGGAGCTCCTAGTCCTTTTAAAGCTTGGAAATAGCGTTCTGTTTGCAAAGTAAAAGTTCCTGGATTATTGTCTGCTTCTCCGTGAACTAGAAGCATTGGTGTTTTCATTTTACCCGCATTCATAAATGGTGACATGGCAGTATACACTTCAGGACTTTCCCAATAGTTACGTTGCTCACTTTGGAAACCAAAAGGGGTCAAAGTTCTATTATAAGCACCGCTTCTTGCAATGCCGCAAGCAAATAGGTTAGAATGGGTCAGCAAATTAGCAGTCATAAAAGCGCCATAAGAGTGACCGCCAATGGCTACTTTTTTTCTGTCAATATAACCTAAAGCCTCTACAGCATTGATCGCAGCTTCAGCATTATCTACCAATTGCGTTATAAAATTATCATTAGGTTCGGTTGTTCCTTCGCCAATAATTGGGAAAGCAGCATCATCAAGAACAACATATCCTTTAGTTACCCAGTATACAAATGAGCCGTAACTAGGAAAAGTGAACTCATTTGGGTTTTGAGTAACTTGTCCTGCTGAGTTTTTATCTTTATATTCAGCTGGGTAAGCCCAAATTAGCAATGGCATTTTTTCTTTTTTGGCTTTATCGTACCCACTTGGTAAGTATAAAGTACCTGATAATTCAACACCATCTTTGCGCTTGTATTTTATCACTTCTTTACTCACATTTTTAATACTTTCAAAAGGATTGTTAAAGTCAGTAATAGCGGTTAATTTATTTTTTTGTTTTATATTTCTCAAGTAATAATTTGGATACTCATTTTTAGATTGAATTTGAACTAAAACAATTCCCTTTTTAAAATCTTCAATTTCAATAATATCTTCCTTTTTATCAGTATATGTTGAGGTATAAAGTCGATTTGTTTTTAATGTTTTCAAGTTAAATTCGCTAATAAAAGGAAATTGACCTTTTTTTGTAAATCCATCTCCAATAAGAAAAGCATTGTCATTCTCAATTGCTAGAACATAGCGATTGAATTCGTTTTTTCGTGTTTCAAAATTACCTGGATTTGAATAAGCATCTTGCGAATTTCGATCAAAAATCACTTTAGGAGCCTGATTAGGATTAGAGGGATTAATTAAATAAGTCTTGGTATTACGAGTGTCATACCATTCATCAGCAACAATAGCAGTTGTCTCATTCCCCCAAGTCATACGGCTATAACGTTGTGGTGTTTTTACTAATGATGTCGGTGCAGCATTAAAAGGAGCATTCCATAGAAAAACTTCGTCTCTAAATGCAACTTTGTTAGCTGGATCTCCACCATCCAAAGCTTCAGCATATACTAAAGTTGCTGGCTTATCTGATCTCCAGCTCATATTTCTTTTTCCTTTTCTAACAGCCATAAAACCTTTTGGAATAATTTCAGTCAATGGCACTTCATTCACTACTTTTATTTGTTTTCCTGACCTATCATAAATTGTTGATTTTGAAGGAAAACGACTAAGTGGAACAATGTAAGAAAACGGTTTTTCAATAGTGGTTACCATTAAATAATTACCATCTGGCGAAAAACTTTCTCCAGCGTACATATCTGCTTTCATAAATAAAGTAGCATTTCCGTTTAAGTTTACTTGATACAATTCAGATGTCATAATATTCTCAAAATTAATTTCATCATTCTTGTTTTTCAACATATCAGGATAAGTTCTATTTTGAGATTTTTCGCCATCAGCATTGGATATTATAGGACCTGCAGGTAAATCTTTTTTAGAATCTAATAAGGCTGCTTTATTTTTTGGAAGCATTTTTACTAAAATAGTCTCATTGTCGTTCATCCAGCTAAAGGGACTTCCTATATTAGCATTTACAGTAGCAGCGGTAAGCTTAGTGGCTTTGGCAGAAGCTACATCAATCACCCAAAGCTCAACTCCAGAGGCTGCTGTATGAGAAAATGAGATTTTTTTATCATTTGGTGACCAAGCTATGTTACTGATTTTTGGATTTTCAGGCAATCCTGTAACTTGCATTTCGTTTTTATCTTTTAATTTTCTGATTTTAAGATTATTAATGTAAGTAACAGTACTCGAAATATTAGTAATAGGATTAATTCTTAATCCGCCTAAACGCAATTCATCTTGGTTAAGATCATCAAGTGACTTATACGTATTTCTATAGGAAAGTAGCATATACTCTTTCTTAGTGTCCATTGATACCGAAGGAGCTCTTTCGAAATCAGCTAATTCTAAGATGGATTTAGAAGGTTTTTGATAACTTAAGTTTTCTTGTGCAAAGGCACTTAAGCTAAGCCCTAAAAATAGGAAAAAAGGAAATTTTAACTTCATAATTTGAATGATTTTAAATTAGCGGTCGTGTTAACTAATAATTCTCGAAAATAACCTAATGTTATTACATTTGAAAATAAATAATCTTTTTTAACTTTTGTACTCAATTTTATTGGAGATATATAATTTATATTTACTTTAGAAATAGGAATAAGCAGGAGTTTGCATTCATTAATAAACATAAAAATCATAAATTTTTATTTCTTTAGATTTATATTTTAGCCAAAAAATATTCTATTTTTAGTCATTAATAGTTAGTTGGTTTTTAAGTTCAAAAAATTAAATTCTTATAGATTTAAACAAAATTTAATAAAAAAATATATGTATCATTCAAAAATAACAGGATTAGGTTTTTATGTTCCTGAAAATGTCGTTACTAATGACGATTTATCAAAAATAATTGAAACCAATGACGAATGGATTCAAGAAAGAACAGGGATAAAAGAACGTAGGCATATCATAGCAGGACAAGATACCACAACTTCAATGGGCGTTAAAGCTGCGCAAATTGCTATTGAACGTTCTGGTGTAGCTAAAGAGGATATAGATTTTATTGTTTTTGCTACATTAAGTCCTGATTATTATTTTCCAGGTCCAGGTGTATTGGTGCAAAGAGACTTAGGTTTAAGAACAATAGGTGCATTAGACGTAAGAAATCAGTGTTCAGGTTTTATTTACGCTCTATCAGTAGCGGATCAATATATTAAAACTGGAATGTATAAGAACATATTGATAATTGGATCAGAAGTCCATTCATCAGGATTAGATATGACTTCTCGTGGAAGAGGCGTATCAGTAATTTTTGGAGATGGAGCCGGAGCAGCTGTTTTAAGTAGAGAGGAAGATGTAACTAAGGGAATTTTATCTACACATTTACATTCAGAAGGGCAACATGCTGAGGAGTTAGTTTTAAAAGCACCTGGAATGGGTGGTCGCTGGGTTTCAGATATTCTTGCAGATAACGATCCTAATGATGAGAGTTACTTTCCACACATGAACGGACAATTTGTATTTAAAAATGCAGTTGTGCGTTTTAGTGAAGTAATTAATGAGGGTTTGCAGGCTAATAATTTAGAAGTTTCGGATATTAATATGTTAATACCGCATCAAGCTAATTTGCGGATCTCGCAGTTTATCCAAAATAAATTTAAGTTAAGTGACGATCAAGTCTTTAATAATATCCAAAAATATGGTAATACAACAGCAGCATCTATTCCAATTGCCTTAACGGAAGCTTGGGAACAGGGTAAAATTAAGTCAGGAGATTTAGTGGTACTGGCTGCTTTTGGAAGCGGATTTACTTGGGGAAGTGCTATCATAAGATGGTGATAATTAAAGTGTTTTTTCACATCGAAAAGCATTCAATTGATTATTTGTATCAGTAAAAGATGAAAATTTAACCAGTATTTAATAAATACCTGATGGTTCTCGTGAGTTAAAAGTATTTAATAAGTGTTTCTAATATTTTAAAAATTGAGTGTAAGATTATTTTAATTAATAAATCGAGTAATTAATTTTAGAATAAATGAATTGTTGATAGATCGTAAAAGATCCTGATTTTGCTAAGAAATTCAGTGGTCTTTTACTTTTTCAAATTATTCATTAATTAAATAATTAACTTTAAAATTATAAATTATAAAAAAAAGGGGTGACAAAATCGTTTTAGAAAAAGTTTTATTATATATATTTGTGATGAAAATATCACAATGTTAATTTCTCAAATGAAAAAGATTACGATCAAGGATATTGCCATGGAGGCTCGAGTTTCTATCTCAACGGTGTCTTTTGTATTGAATGACAAAGGTGAAAAAATGGGAATTAGTACTGCAGTTATAAAAAAAGTTCAAGCAGTAGTTGAAAAATTAAATTACCGGCCTAATATGACGGCAACAAGTCTTAGGACAGGACGTACTAAGTCTATAGGTTTAATAGTGGAAAATATTTCAAATCCGTTTTTTTCTGTTCTTGCTAAAGTGATAGAAGAAGAAGCGGTTAAAATAGGATATAGAGTTTTTTACTGTAGTACAGATAATGATGACAAAAGGTCCTCAGAAATTGTGCAAAGTTTACTACAGGCAAACGTTGATGGTTTTATTATCACTCCAACAGAGAAGCTGGATAAAAGTATTGATCAACTTTTAAAAATGAAAGTGCCAGTGGTTTTAATTGATCGTTACTTTTTAGGTCAGGACGTAAGTCATGTGGTTATGGATAATTATGAAGGCGCATATAGCGCAACAAGTCACATAATTACACATGGCAGAAAAAATATAGCTGTTATAAATAATGATTCAGGAATGATTCAAATGCAGCTAAGAGAAAATGGTTATATCGATGCTATGAAAAATAGTGGTATTTACAATGAATTACTGACTCTTCATTTAGACTACCATAGTAGTGAGGAACAAAAAATAGAAAAGATAGTTCGTTTTTTTGAAAGTAACAAAACGATTGATGGTGTTCTTTTTTTAGCAAATTACATGGGTCTTGCTGGGCTTCAAGCCTTTCAAAAACTAGGTTTAACATTGCCCCATGATTTATCAGTTATTAGTTTTGATGATCACGATAGTTTTAGGTTACACTCACCGCCAATAACAGTAATGGAACAGCCAATAAATGATATTGCTGTTAAAACCGTACAATTATTAATGAGTCAAATGCAGAGTGAAAACAACTATATTGTAGAAAAGGTATTGCAAAAAGGTAAGCTGGTGATTAGGAATTCCGTTTAATTTTGATTTAATTTTTTTGCTCTATTTTAGAGTGACTTTTTTTTATAATTTACTAAAACGATTTAGCTTGTAAAAATGAAAGTACAGCGCTGCTAAATTGTTTTAATTGAAATGAATATAATGACTAATTTGAATTCAAATTTTTATTAATAGTAATCACAAACCAAAAAAAAACAAATGCTTATGAAACGAATTTTAGTAATTTTAGGGTTAATCTTGTTTAGTTGCTTCAGTGCAATTGCGCAAAATAGATCCATAACAGGAATTGTTGCTGATCAGGATAACAAAGGAGTTATTTCGGCAACCATTAAGGTCAAAGGAGTTTCCATTAGTACAGTTACTGATTTTGATGGGAAGTTCACCATTAGTGTTCCTACTGGTAAAGCTAACTTGTCAGTTTCATCGATGGGTTTTATTTCAAAATCAGTTGACGTTGCTGCAAATGAAAACAATATTACTATTATTCTTGCTTCAAATACAGAAGAGTTAGGAGAAGTAGTAGTGACAGCTTTAGGTATAAAAAAGCAGAAAAAATCATTAGGTTATGCAGTTCAAGAAATCAAAGGGCAAAGCCTTGTAGAAGCTAGAGAGCCTAATTTAGCAAATGCACTTACTGGAAAAGTAGCTGGATTGCAAGTAGTGCGCTCTAGTGCAGGTCCAGGTGGATCTTCTAAATTAGTATTGAGAGGTTTCAACTCTTTAACTGGTGATAACCAACCATTAATTGTTGTTGATGGAGTTCCTATGGATAACTTTACAGGAGCAACTAACAATGATTATTATGTTCCAAGTCTTGACATGGGTAACGGTATTTCAGATTTAAATTCAGAAGATATAGAAAGCCTTTCGGTATTAAAAGGACCCTCAGCTGCAGCACTTTATGGTTCACGAGCTGGTAATGGTGTAATCTTAATTACTACAAAGACTGGTAAAAAACAAAAAGGACTAGGTGTTACTTTTACTTCATCTGTAGGTTTTGAAACTATTTTTACTAAACCGAGAATGCAAGGTGATTTTGGACAAGGCTCTAATAAGATTTTTGACAGACTTTCTGGTTCAAGTTGGGGACCTAAAATTGAAGGTCAAAGTGTTGTTAATTGGGATGGAAAGACAGAGATGTTAGCTTCCTATGATAATGTAGATAATTATTTTAGTAAAAGTGGCGTTACTAAAAATAATAGTATTTCATTTCAACAGTCTATTCAAAAAACTTCTATTTACACTTCTGTAAGCCGAATGGAAGATTTAAGCATGGTTCCAGGTGCTAGATTAGGACGAACAAATTTACTAGCTAGAGCTGTGTCGAAATTTGGTGATAGTGATCGTTGGACTGTTGATACAAAGTTTCAATATACAAATGCAAAAGCAAACAATAGAACTGTAGGCGGACCTAATGGGACTAATCAATTCTATTCCTTAAATCTTTTTCCAAGATCATTAGATATTAGACAATTCAGTGAAGGCGTAAATGCACAAGGTAATATGATTTGGTTCGGAAGCGGTAGTGGTATAAATCCATATTGGGCCAATAAATTTAACTTGAATGAAGACGTAAGAGATCGTTTTATGATGAATGCTTCTTTAAAATATCAAGTAGCAAGTTGGTTAAGTGCTGAGATTAAAGGAGGAGCTGATATGTACACTAATAATTCAAACGCAAGAACCTTTGGTGGTAGTCCAATGACTCCAACTGGAAGATACAGTTTAGGAAAAAGTACTTTTACAGAAACTAATTATCAAGCATTATTAATTGCTCAAAAAGATGATCTATTTGGGAAATTTGGAGGAATGGCAACTTTAGGAGGTAACTTGATGGAGCGTGAATCATCATCAGTGGGTGCCAATGCGGGACAACTAGTAGTTCCTAATTTATTTGCTATAAATAATTCTGAAGGGAATCCAGGAGTAAGCGAAGGTTTTAGCACGAAATCAATTAATTCAGTTTTTGGTTCCGCTCAACTTAGTTATGACGGCTACTTATATTTAGATGCTACTTTTAGAAATGACTGGTCTTCTGCATTAAGCAAAGCAAACCGCTCTTTCTTTTATCCATCATTGAGTCTATCTTATGTATTTACTGATATGTTTACTACTATGGATATTAATTTGCCAGATTGGATATCTTATGGAAAATTAAGAGCTAGTTACGCATCGGTAGGGAATGATTTAGATCCATATCAACTAGAAAATGTTTATGGGATTGGGAAAGATCCTAATGGAAACGTAACAGCCTCTAGAGGAAAAATTTTGTATGATGAAAATGTTAAAAGTGAGTTGATTAAATCTACGGAATTTGGAGCTGAATTACGTTTCTTTAATAATAGATTTGGTATTGACGCATCATTTTATAAATCTAACGCAACAAACCAATTGATAAATCTCCCGTTAGATCCATTAAGTGGTTATATTGCTAAGAAAATTAACGCTGGTAATATAGAAAACAAAGGATTTGAATTAGTTGTTGATGGACGAATATTAACTAATCCAAGTTCATTATTGTGGAATTTCACAGCAAACTTCTCAACAAATAAAAGTAAGATTATTGCACTATCTGAAGGAGTGACCCGTTATGGATTAGGTGGATTTGATAATATTTCAGTTGTTGCTGAAGTAGGAAAACAATACGGAGAAATATATGGAAGTCAATACTTAAGAGTTACTGATAATACAAATCCTGCATTTGGACAGTTAATAATTGACGCCAATGGATTACCACAGACAGCTCCTGGAGCTGCAGTTAGTTTAGGTAATCAACAAGCAAAAGGAATGGCAGGATTAACAAATACTTTCGGGTATAAAAATTTCTCATTAGCATTTTTAATAGATGCTAGAATTGGCGGAAAAATGTTTTCAGGAACTTTAGCTGATATGCAAGCAAGCGGAAACTCATCCTTGACTGTTGTTGATGGTTTAAGAGAAGATTTTATTGTTAACGGCGTTGTTGCAAGTGGTTCGAATTTCTCTCCAAATACTAAAGCAGTGCCTACTCAGTTATATTGGGATAGAGTTGCGGGTTCTGGTAATTTAGGTATTACAGAAGCAAATATGTATGATGCATCTAACATCCGTTTAAGAAATGTGCAATTGAACTATGATTTCCCTTCTAAATTTTTAACTAAAACATATATTCAAAAAGCTAAAATTGGATTTTCTTGTAATAATGTTTGGATGATAAAAAGCCACATGAATGGCTTAGACCCAGAATCTGTTTTTGCAACAGGTTCAAACGCAGTAGGTTTTGAAAATGGTGGAGCACCAACTACCCGTACTTTTTTAATTAATTTAGCCTTAAGCTTTTAAATAAATTATTAATTTTTATATCATGAAAAATATATTAAAAAAATCAAGCTTGGGTCTGGCAATGGTCGTTATGCTTGCTTCGTGCGATAACTTCGACGAAATAAATACAAACCCTACTGCAGCAAATGCGGATCAGGTGCAGGTAGAATATTTTATAAATAACGCTATTATTGGTTCACAAATGAATCCTGATGTAGCTGAAAGATCATTTGTTCTTTATTGGAAAACAGCAGGACATCAAATGCTAAGTACAGGAATTTCAGGTGGTAGCTTCAATGATGATTGGACTTCTGCTTATTATAATAGTTCTGCGGGCTGGTTAAATTCCATAAACACTGCAATTCAAGTAGCTGACGAAAAAGAAGCAAAGGGCAATGTAAAAGCCTATTCATCTAATTTAAAACAAGTAGCTCGTATTTGGAGAGTATATTTAATGAGTGAATTAGCAGATAATTTTGGTCCCATAGCTATTGAAGCTTTCCAGGCTAAAAACCCAGAATTTAACAATCTTAAAGACGTTTATTACTTTTTATTAGCAGAGCTTAAAGACGCTTCAACTAAATTAGACGTTGCGGTTATAAATCCAGATATTTTAAAGAAACAGGATCCTGCTTTTCAGTATGATTATGTTAAGTGGAGAAAGTATGCCAACTCCATGCGTCTAAGATTAGCGATGCGAATAGCTGAGGTAGACCCAGCGAAAGCGAAAGCTGAATTTGAAGCTGCTGCTGCAGGTGATTTATTAAAAGATGCCACTGATACTTTTGAAATACAAGAAAAATCAGGATGGGATGACTTAACAGGAGTAATGAGTCGTGAGTGGAATTCACAAATTATGTCTGTTACTTTAAATAATCTTTATATCGGATTAGGAGGTATAAAGTCAATAGATCAGTTAGCTTCTTCATTTCATGCTAGTGTTAAACCAGTTGATTATATCGGTTTAAAATTTGCAGATCATTTTGCTATGAAAACTAATGAGCCAGCTGCCGGCTATTGGTTGGATGGTTTGCCAAATCAAATTGATCCACGTGCTTATAAAGCATTTATTATTCCCGGAGACTTAAATAATCCTAATTTTTCTAAATATCCTTCATGGGATGATAGTTCAACGACTACCTCTGCAAATTTACTAGGTGCAACTGGTGCAGTGGTCAAAACAATCAATGCAACAAACACATGGAATGCTTTTGCTGTTGGTGACTGGGGAGCTATGGCGAGCACAAATCAAGTGAGATCTTTTAACGGCACTATGCCGCGAATGTCACAAGAATTTAGAGGAAGCAAAAGTAAAAGAATCTTTTTTGCTCCATGGGAAACTTACTTCTTGTTAGCAGAAGCTGCTGTAAAGGGCTGGACAGTTCCTATGAGTGGTCAAGCTGCTTATGAAGATGGAATCAAAGCTAATTTTGCTTACTGGGGAGTTTCCTCACATTTAGGTGCTTATCTTGCATCATCTGATTATAATAGAGCCGGTACTTCTGTAAGTTGGTCACATACTACTGAGCCGCCTGCAAGTCGTGCTATGAATTTTAAAAATGGTTACACTGATGTAGCCGGTGTAGCAACTATTTTATATCCTAAAAATGATTTGTATAAAAATGGAACGGTAAAAAATGATTTGCTTACAAAGATTATAACACAAAAGTTTATCGCTCAAACGCCTTGGTTACCTCTAGAAGGATGGAGTGACCATAGACGTTTAGGTTTACCATTCTTTGAGAACCCTGCTATTGAATCACCTTTAGTAAATCTGCCGCTTCTTACAAATGGGAACTTTATGAGCAATCAAGTTGGATTTTTTCCACAGCGATTAAAATATCCTTCTGGTCTTAAAAATTCAAATGCCAAAGGATATGATCAAGCAGTAGGTTTTTTAGGTGGTGCTGATAATGTACTTACGCCGCTATGGTGGGCTAAAAAGCAATAATTATTTTTATTTTTGAGTTAGTTTAAAATGAGTCGGGTAAAATTTACCCGACTTATTTTTAATATAAAATCTGTCTTTGTAAAGAAAGCAATAGCTCACTTAGAAAAAAAAGGTCTTTTAGTTCTATTCTTTTTGCGTGTTAACAATCAAGCTGCACGCAAAAAAAGTAGCATTATAAACAATGATCTTAATGATTAAGTTGCTAAAATGAACTTTAAATGATACAAAGAACAGAAGAATGTTAGGTTGATATAAGTAAAAGTTTTTATCACAATACTATAGAAGAGAGAGGCTCTTATAAAAATTTAAAATGCCATAATAATGAAAAATCTGAATAGCTTTTATTATTTAATTATCATTTGCGTGACGAGTTTTTCTTTTCTAGTCAATGCTCAAAACAGTAGTAATATTATAAAAAAAGGATGGCAATTTCGTCAGCAGGGAACTGCAAATTGGAATAGTGCTACTGTTCCAGGAGAAGTACACAGTGATTTGCTTAACAATAAAATGATACCAGATCCGTATTATCGCGACAATGAGAAAAAACTAGAATGGATTGAGAAAGAAAATTGGGAGTATAAAACTTCGATTGCTGTAACTCCAGCAACATTAAAAAATAAGTATATTGAATTAGTTTTTGATGGATTAGATACCTACGCAACGGTATATCTAAATGGAAAATTAATACTAAAAGCGGATAATATGTTTCGCCAATGGCGCGCTGATGTTAAGAGCGTTTTGCGTTCTGGAGATAATCAGTTAAAAGTTGTATTTCTATCAGCACAAAACGTGGTTGATTCATTGGCTAAAAAAGACCTTCCCTTTGTAATACCGGATAATCCCCGTACCTATGCGCGAAAAGCACAGTATCATTTCGGTTGGGATTGGGGTCCTAAATTAACTACTTGTGGCATTTGGAAAGAAGTAAGATTGGAAGCCTATAATGTGAAACCAAAAGAGAAAGAATATGTGCCAAGTCGTAAGGTCGAATTAGTGCAACAACCTGATAGTATTGGTAAATCATTTTATTTTAAAATTGATGGAAAACCAGTCTATATGAAAGGAGCTAATTATATTCCCTCAGACGCTTTACTTTCTCGAATGACTAAAAAAGAATATGAGAAAGTAGTCCTATCAGCCAAAGATGCGAATATGAATATGCTTCGCGTGTGGGGTGGCGGTATTTATGAAGATGATTATTTTTATGAATTGTGTGATAAATACGGAATCAATGTTTGGCAAGATTTTATGTTTGCTGGAGCAATGGTTCCTGGTGATGACGCTTTTTTTGACAATGTAAGGGAAGAGGTGAAGTACCAAGTTAAGCGTTTGCGTCATCATAAAAGTATTGTACTCTGGTGTGGAAATAATGAAATCGACGAAGCATTTAATAATTGGGGTTGGCAAAAATCAATGAAAATGTCTAAACAAGACTCCACTCGTTTGTGGAAAGATTATGTGCGACTATTTCAAGACAGTATCCCAAAATGGGTAAAAGAAGTAGATCCCACAAGACCTTATACAAGCAGTTCACCACTATTTGGTTGGGGAAGAGAAAAAAGTTATACAGAAGGCGATAGTCATTACTGGGGAACATGGTGGGGATTAGCCGATATTGAAGACAACAAAAATAGAACGGGTCGTTTTGTAAGCGAATACGGAATGCAAGCGATGCCCAATTATTCTACTATTGAAAAAATTACTGCTCCTGAAGATCGACATTTATTTTCAGATGTGTTAAAAGCACATCAAAAAGCGGGAAATGGTTTTGATAAACTAAATTCGTATTTGCATCGCTATTTTATTGATTCGACCAAAGTGGCAAAAATGAATGTAAAAGATTATACCTATCTAACACAATGTTTACAATATTATTCACTTAAAAATATTATCGGAATTCACCGTTCTAAAGCACCTTATAATATGGGGACATTAGTGTGGCAGCTCAACGATTGTTGGCCCGCAACTAGCTGGAGTGTGACTGATTATTACAATCGGCAACCAAAAGGCGCTTGGTATGCCATGCGGGAGGCTTATCGAGATGATATTATTCCAGAAATAGATTTAACGCGACCAATCAATTTGCCATTAGAAAATCCGAATATAACTTGGAATTTAAAAGGAAATGAGATTACTTTAAAAGCTTTAAAAGCTGCAAAATATGTTTACATCGAAATTGAAGGGTACACAGGAAAATTAACAGATAATTACATAGATTTAGAAGCTGGAAAAGAAATTAAAATTTCATTTGAAGGTAAGATAAGTAAGCCCGCTATTAGTGTTATCTCATTGTATGACGTTTTAAATAAATATAAATAATAGATTATAATATTTCATTTCACGAATTAAAAAAGTTATCAAACTATTCACTTACTAGATTCCTCCTTAATTACAATGGCAAAAAAAGACGTTGCCATAAGATTTTTATTAACCTTGATTGATAGTAAATTCAAAACATCAATAATCACTTAAATAAAAAATAATGCTTGTAAAACAGCCTAAAATAGTTTTCCTCTTTCTTACCGCCATCAGCGTATTGTTTACCCAAAGTACTTTTGCGCAAGCGAAAACTAAAAAACAAGCGCGTACAGATTATACTAAATATGTTGACCCTATAATAGGCTCGGCTAAGCATGGTCATGTATTTGTAGGTGCTAATGTTCCCTTTGGAGCCGTACAACTTGGTCCTGTAAATGTATTTGAAGGATGGGATTGGTGCAGTGGCTATAATTATGCGAGCAATACGATTTTAGGATTTACACATACGCATTTAAGCGGAACTGGAATTGGCGATTTAAGTGATATTTTAATTTTACCAATCTCTGGAAAAGTTAACCTTACTAAAGGGACTAAAACCGATATGGAAAATGGTTACGGTTCCTATTTTTCACATGCAAATGAAGTAAGCAAGGCTGGATATTACAGTGTTTTATTAGACAAATATAAGATAAAAGCAGAGCTAACTGCATCAGAAAGAGTAGGCTTTCATAAATATTCCTTTGAATCCGCAACAGACTCACATATATTATTAGACCTGGCAGATGGTGTGGGTTGGGATAAACCAGTGAAAACTTTTATCAAGAAAACAGGAAAGAATAGTTTAGTAGGTTACCGACTTTCTAAAGGTTGGGCTGATGACCAAAGAGTATTTTTTGCCATAGAATTCTCAGAGCCAATTACTAATATGGCTTTGTATGATAGTATTTCAAGCATCAAAGGAAATGAAGGCGAAGCGGTTCGCATGAAAGCGGTACTTGATTTTAATTTGAAAAAAGGAAAAACAGTATTAATAAAAGTTGGAATTTCACCGGTGAGTTATGAGAATGCTTTGGCAAACATTAAAGCTGAAATTCCACATTGGGATTTTTCAAAAACCGTTCAGGAAGCTAAAGCAAAATGGAATGCTGAATTAAATAAAATCAAAATTCAAGCAGACGAAGACACAAAAACGATTTTTTACACGGCTTTGTATCATACGATGTTTGCGCCTTCTATTTTTAATGATGCCAATGGCGATTATAGAGGTACGGACAAAAAAGTGTATAGAAATGCTGGTTTTACTAATTACACTACTTTTTCACTTTGGGACACTTACCGCGCTTTGCATCCTTTATACACCATTATTCAACCCGATAAAATCAGTGATATCGTAAAATCTTTTCTGGCAATTTATCAGCAGCAAGGTAGATTACCAGTTTGGCATTTGATGGGGAACGAAACCAATACTATGAATGGAAACCATTCAATTGCTGTTATTGTTGATGCTTATTTTAAAGGGTTTAGAGATTATGATGTGGAGCTTGCTTATGAAGCCATCAAGAAAACATCGATGCAAACTCGCGCTGGGATGAATTATGTTCAAAAACTAGAATATATTCCTGCTGATGTTGAAATAGAGAGTGTAGGAAACGCTCTGGAATATGCCATTGACGATTGGTGTGTGGCGCAAATGGCAAAAGCGTTGAACAAGCAAGAGGATTATGAATATTTCTCCAAAAGAGCTAAATTATACAGTCTTTACTTTGATACAAAAACCGAGTTTATGCGTGGAAAATTGAAAAACGGACAATGGCGTGAGCCTTTCAATCCACTTTCTTCTTCGCACCGTGAGGATGATTATGTAGAAGGAAATGCATGGCAATACACTTGGTTAGTTCCACAAGATCCTTATGGTTTGATTACATTATTTGGAAGCGAAGAAAAATTCATCAACAAACTCGATACTTTATTCACTTTAGAGGAAGGTGTTGTAGGCGATAACGCTTCACCCGATATTAGTGGTTTTATTGGTCAATATGCACAAGGAAATGAACCTAATCATCATATTCCGTATTTGTATGCTTATGTGGGTCAACCTTGGAAAACAGCCAAATTAGTTCATGAAATAGCAGAGAAGTTTTACACCTCGGAACCTGATGGACTTTGCGGAAACGAAGATTTAGGCCAGATGTCAGCTTGGTATATTCTTTCTTCTATGGGATTCTATTCGGTTAATCCGGCTAATGGAATTTACGTTTTAGGAAGTCCATTAGTTGAAAGTGCTACTATTACTCATAAAAATAGATTGTCTTTCAAAATGACGGCTAATGGATTAAGTAAAGATAATATCTATATTCAAAAAGCAGAATATGACGGAAAGCCTTATACCAAATCATATATTACACATGAAATGATTGTAAAGGGTGGTGAGTTGAAATTGTATATGGGAAACAAGCCTTCAGCTACTTTTGGAGTAAAAAAAGAGGATAGACCGATGTAGTTTAGATACTGTTTTGGGCGTGACCCCTGAAAACGGGGTCGGGCTATTCGTTACAATCTTTTTTTATTTCGCTATCGCTCCATATAAAAAAGGATTTTCACTACTATCCCTCACGCAAACTACCGATAAAGAGCGGTTTTGAAGTAAAAAAAGAGAGCAAGTTTTTATAATTGTATGATTAAAAATTGGAAGTATGAATTATTCAAAAATTAAATCGTGTATGAAAAGCATATTTTTTTTATTGTTGATTTTTAATCTTGCATCTGTTACAACAACTAAAACGAAACTTGATTTAAGAGTAATGACTTTTAATATTCGATATGATAATCCAGATGATAAGTTGAATAATTGGAAGTATCGAAAAGCCGAAGTGATAAAAATGATTCGCTCTCGAAACATTGATATTCTTGGTGCGCAGGAAGTTTTGTCAAGTCAACTAAAAGACATGACTCAACAATTACCAGAGTATAATGTCATAGGCGTAGGCAGAGAAGATGGCATTAGTAAAGGAGAATTCAGTCCACTATTTTATAATAAATATAAGTTCACGGTTGTTAAATCAGGTTATTTTTGGTTGAGTGAAACCACCGATAAACCCTCAAAAGGTTGGGATGCTGCTTGCGAACGAATTGCAACTTGGGCAAAATTACAAGACAAAGTTACTGGAAAAATAGTTTTTGTTTTAAATACTCATTTGGATCATCAAGGTACTGTTGCACGACAAAAAAGTGTGGAACTGCTTAAGGAACGAACAAAATTGTTAAGTAAGGGTTCGCCCCAAATAATTATGGGCGATTTTAATGCTGAACCATCTTCAACGGTGGTAAAGGAAATGCTATTGGCTTCAGATTCAGATACACTTTTTGATTCAAAATCAGTGGCCAATAAAGTAAAAGGTACGAATTGGACATTTAACGGATTTAATAAAATCGCTATAAAAGATAGACTAGTGATAGACTACATTTTTGTTAGTAAAGATTTTTATGTAAAGGAATATCATGTTGCTGCAGAAACTGTTAATAACATCTTAATATCAGATCATTCTGCTGTGTTTGTCAAAGTTACATTGTAACATTTCAACAATCGCTCAAGGTTTTAACCTTAGGTACAAAATAAGATTTCAAAATATTTCAGCCATAGCCCAAGGTTTTTACCTTGGGTACAAAATTTTATATAAAGAATAGCTCAAGGTTTCAGCCTTTGAGACTTTAGTATTGTCGATAAATCATTAATGTTAAAAAATATGATAAAAAGGTATTTAATTTTATTCTCATTACTATTATTTTCTATTGTATCACAAGCACAAACAAGCGTTAAAGATCCAGTAGATTACGTGAATCCTTTAATGGGAACACAATCCGTTCATAGTCTATCTAATGGAAATACCTATCCCGCAATCGCTAGACCTTGGGGAATGAACTTTTGGACTCCGCAAACAGGCAAAATGGGCGATGGGTGGATTTATACCTACACTGCCGAAAAAATCAGAGGTTTTAAGCAAACGCACCAACCATCGCCATGGATGAACGATTACGGACAGTTTTCGATCATGCCAGTAACTGGAAAATTAGTTTTTACCGAAGACGAGAGAGCCAGTTGGTTCAGCCATAAATCTGAAATCGTAAAACCTCATTATTATAGTGTATATCTTGCTGATTTTGATGTAACGACAGAAATAACCGCAACCGAAAGAGCAGCTCAATTTCAATTTACTTTTCCTGAAAACGAGAAATCTTCTATTGTAGTAGATGCTTTTGACAAAGGGTCTTACATTAAAATAATTCCATCGGAAAACAAAATTATAGGTTATACAACCCGCAATAGCGGTGGCGTTCCTACTAATTTTAAAAATTTTTTTATTTTAATTTTCGATAAAGCATTCAAAACTAATTATACATGGCGCGATGCTATTTTAGAACAACAAAAACTGGAATTGACAGATAATCATGTTGGTGCAATTGTAAGCTTTAAAACTAAAAAAGGAGAGAAAATTAACGTAAGTGTGGCTTCTTCCTTCATCAGTTTTGAACAGGCCGAATTAAATTTAAAAAGCGAATTAGGCAGTAAGTCTTTTGATCAAACGGTAGCTGAATCTAAAAATGAATGGAATAAAGTCTTGGGGAAAGTAGAAGTTGAAGGTGGGAGTGAAGAGCAATTAAGAACTTTTTATTCCTGTTTATATCGTACTACTTGCTTTCCGCAAAAGCAATATGAGATTGATGCTAAAGGAAAAACTATTCACTATAGTCCTTATAATGGAAAGATTTTACCGGGATATATGTATGCAGGAACTGGTTTTTGGGATACATTTCGCGCCTTATATCCATTGTTAAACTTAGTTTATCCTTCGATAAATAAAGAAATGCAAGAAGGATTAATTAATGCGTACAAAGAAGGTGGTTTCTTGCCAGAATGGTCTAGCCCAGGGTTTAGAAACGTTATGGTAGGAAATAATTCGGCTTCTGTGGTTTCTGAGGCGTATATAAAGGGATTGCGTGGTTACGATATAAATACGTTGTATAAAGCTTTGCTAAATGGAGCTAATAATGAAGGACCAATGGATGCAGTAGGAAGAAAAGGGGTAAAGTATTACAACACTTTAGGCTATGTTCCTTATGATGTACAAATAAATGAAAATGCCGCAAGAACCTTAGAATATGCTTACGATGATTTTGCGATTTGGAAATTAGCCAAGGAATTAAAGCGCCCTAAAAAGGAAATCAATCTGTTCGAAAAGCGAATGATGAATTATAAAAACCTGTTCAATCCCGCAGTAGGATTAATGAGCGGAAGAAATAAAGACGGCAGTTTTCCCGCTAATTTTAATCCATTTAAATGGGGTGATGCTTTTACCGAGGGGAATAGCTGGCATTACAGCTGGAGTGTTTTCCATGATATTCAAGGGTTGATCGATTTGATGGGCGGTGAAAGAAAGTTTACGGATAAATTAGACTCCGTATTTACAATGCCTCCTGTTTTTGACGAAAGCTACTATGGTTTCGTAATTCATGAAATTCGTGAAATGCAAATCATGAATATGGGACAATATGCTCATGGAAATCAGCCTATTCAGCACATGATTTATTTGTATAACTATGCAGGCCAACCATGGAAAACACAATACTGGTCAAGAGAAGTAATGGATCGTTTATACAAACCGGAACCTGACGGATATTGCGGAGATGAGGATAACGGACAAACATCGGCTTGGTATGTTTTTTCGGCAATGGGATTTTATCCTGTTTGTCCTGCTTCTGACGAATACGTTTTGGGAGCACCTTTATTCAAGAAAGTAACTTTGAATTTAGAAAATGGAAAGCAAGTCATAATCAAGGCGGATAATAATTCCGAGACTAATAAATATGTTGACGAATTAAAATGGAACAATTCGACTTACACCAAAAATTATCTTAATCACTTTGATTTGCTCAAAGGAGCTACTTTAGATTTTAAAATGATCAATACACCTAACCAACAAAGAGGAACTTCAGAAAGCAGTTATCCTTATTCTTATTCAGCCCAAAAAACTAAATAATATGCAATCACGTAGAAAATTTATCAGAAATACAGGAATTTTATCAGCCGGATTATTGGCAATCCAATCGCAGGTTTTCGCTTCAGAGTCTAATGCTTTACATTTTGTGATGAAAGATTTTGTTAGCAATAGACCACCATTGGCACAACGAAAGTTTACTAGTAAAGCGATAGAAGCAGCGATTGTTCGAATCAAGAAACAAATTGCTAATCCTGAATTAGCTTGGTTATTCGAAAACTGTTTCCCTAATACATTAGACACCACAGTTGATTTTGAAATAATTGATGGTAAACCAGATACTTACGTAATTACAGGCGATATTGATGCCATGTGGTTGCGTGATAGCACGGCACAAATTTGGCCTTATCTTCCTTTTATCAAAGAAGATGCAAAACTTCGCGAACTAATAAAAGGAGTAATCAACCGACAGACGAAGTGTATCATACTAGATCCGTATGCTAATGCTTTTTACAAAGATTTTAATGAAATTAGCGAGTGGAAAAATGACATCACCAAGATGCAACCTGGAATTCACGAGCGCAAATGGGAGATTGACAGTCTATGTTATCCTATCCGACTAGCACATGAATACTGGAAAAATACGGGTGATATCAGCATGTTTGATGCTGACTGGAAAAAAGCAATGGGACTGGTATTACAAACATTTAAAGAGCAACAACGTTGGGAAAGTAAAGGTCCTTATACGTTTCAAAGGACTACAGCTTGGGCCACAGATGGCGTTCCATTAAGTGGATATGGCTATCCTGTAAAGCCATGTGGATTAATTGTTTCCACCTTTAGACCAAGTGATGACAGCACATTGTTTGGCTTTTTGATTCCAAGTAATATGTTTGCTATCGAAGTTTTGGTTTATTTAGAAGAAATGTTTTCATCTCCTAAATTAAAGGATAATGAAATGGTTCGAAAATCTAAAGAATTACGACTTCAAGTCGAAAAAGGCTTGCAAGAACAAGGGATTATTGATCATCCAAAGTTTGGTAGAATCATTGCTTTTGAAGTAAATGGTTATGGTAGTTTCCACATGATGGATGATGCTAATGTACCTTCCTTATTATCATTGCCGTATTTAGGTGCGATTGCTGCTGCTGATCCATTGTATCTAAATACCCGAAAACTTGTACTTTCAGATAACAATCCGTTTTTCTACAAAGGAAAAGCAGGCGAAGGAGTTGGAGGACCACACACGGGAACTGATACGATTTGGCCAATGAGTATTATACTTAGAGCCATCACCAGTGTTGATGAAGCGGAAATCACAAAATGTATAAGTATGTTGATTAAAACTCACGCTAATACTGGATTTATGCACGAATCATTTCATAAAGATGACGCTATGCAGTTTACTCGTAAATGGTTTGCGTGGGCAAATACTTTGTTTGGGGAATTGATTGTGAACACGAGTATTAATCATCCAAAAATATTGAGTATTAAAGAATTCTAGTTTAAAAAAAAACAATTGAATTTTTAATTAAGTATAGTTATTCTTTCTTGCAAGGTTTTTAAAACGTTGTTGGTATAAAAACTATTTAAATGGATACCTACAAGGTCAAAAAAGAACTCGCAGGATAAAAAGAATCTCGTTTAACTTCGTTTCATATATCCCACGATTTCAACCTTGGTTACAAAACAATATTTCAAATAGCCCAAGGTTTTAACCTTGGGTACATTTTATTCCAGTGACAACATAGTTCAAGGTTTTAGCATTGCTTAGTTAAAATTTAAAACACTCAAAAATGAATCAACAAAATAGTGCTGCAACAAAAAATATATTTCTTTTTAATTCTAAATTACTGTTTGTAATTATATTTTTAGGAACAGTGTCTTTAAACGCACAAAACAAGGAAAAATGGAAATTAGTATGGAAAGAAGAGTTTAGTTATACAGGACTTCCCGATCCAAACAAATGGAGTTATGAAGTAGGACATATCAGGAATAATGAAAAACAGTATTATACAAACGCAAGGGAAAAAAATGCTTGGGTAAGCAATGGAGTTTTAGCTATTACAGGTAGAAAGGAAAACTATATAAATGAATTTTATTCGAAAGAAAGTGCCTCATGGAAAACTAAAGATTCTACAGCGCAATATACTTCAGCCAGCATTAATACACTGGGCAAAGTAAGTTGGAAATATGGAAGAATTGAGGTAAAAGCCAAGCTTCCTTATGGTGGTGGAATTTGGCCCGCGATTTGGATGATGGGAACGAATCGATCAGAAGTAGGATGGCCTATATGTGGCGAAATTGATATTATGGAATTCGTAGGAAATCAGCCCAAAGACATTTACGCAACTACGCATTTTCCGAATCCAAATGGTGAAGGAAATAAATCGAATGGTAATAAAGTTATTTCAGATGATTTAAAAAACGATTTCCATTTGTATGCGATAGAATGGAATAATCAAACGATTGATGTTTTTTTTGATAATAATAAGTACCATACTTTTTCAATTGATTTGGCTGGATTGGGTACAGATAATCCATTTAGAAAACCATTTTATCTATTATTGAACTTAGCCATGGGCGCGAATTGGCCTGGACCAATTGACGATAGTGTTGTACCGCAACAATTCTTAGTCGACTATGTAAGAGTTTATGAAAAGAGATAAATAATATATTATAATAATACACCAAAAATAAAATAAAAGAAAATGAAAAAGACAATTTTAATAGCCAGTTTGCTGTTCACCATGCTGCTACAGGCGCAACAAACCGTTCATATCATTCCGCAACCTTCGAGTATAGAAATGAAAGAGGGTAGTTTTATAATAGACAATAACACTTCAGTTAAATTTTCAAAAAACGATAAAGCTGTTGCCGATGTCGTTCATTTTTTTACAGAATATGTCAATAAGGTTTCTGGTTTTACATTAAAAGCGAATCAGCTTAAAGGCAAAGCAATCACTTTTAACATTGAAAAAATAAAAGAAATCGGTGATGAAGGATACTTGATTTCAGTAAGTCCAACGGGAATTTTGGTAAAAGCAAACACTTCTAAAGGATTGTTTTATGGGGTTCAATCCTTATTACAAACCTTGCCATTTATACGAACTAATGATTTAGTACAAATTCCAGGTATGGAAATTAAAGATTATCCTCGTTTTGGATGGAGGGGAATGATGCTTGATGTGAGTCGTCATTTCTTTTCAACTGATTTGGTAAAAGAATTTATCGACTTATTAGCGACCTATAAAATGAATGTTTTTCACTGGCATTTGACGGATGGTGCAGGATGGCGACTAGAAATTAAAAAATACCCAAAATTGACGCAGCAAGCTGCTTGGCGTGTAGATTCATGGGGAAAACCGTGGGATTGGGCAGGAATAGAATTTAATGCGGATAGAAGCAAAGCAACTTATGGTGGTTATTATACTCAAGAGCAAGCGAAGGATATTGTGGCTTACGCCAAAGCAAGAAATATTACAGTAGTTCCAGAAATCGAAATGCCAGGTCATTCTGAAGCTGCAATGGCTGCTTATCCTGAACTGTCTTGTAATCCTAAAAATACATTTGCGCAATCAGGAAATTTCTTGGCTAGCAAAGTAGAAAGTAATTATTGCGCAGGAAATGACCAAGCATTTACCTTTTTGCAGGATATTTTAGTGGAGGTAATGGCTATTTTTCCATCTAAATACATTCATGTTGGAGGTGATGAGGTAGACAAAAAGAGTTGGAAAAACTGTCCTAAATGTCAAGCCAGAATGAAAAAAGAGAATTTGAAAGATGAAAAGGAACTACAAAGTTATTTCATTCGTCGAATGGAAAAATTCATCGTTTCAAAAGATAGAAAAATGATTGGTTGGGATGAAATCTTAGAAGGAGGATTAGCTCCAGAAGCTACTGTTATGAGCTGGCAAGGTGAAGCAGGTGGCATTGAGGCTGCTAAAATGGGACACGATGTGATCATGACGCCTGGCTACCCACTTTATTTTGACCATTATCAAGGCGATCCAGAAACAGAGCCATTGGCAATTGGAGGGTTTAATACCTTGAAAAAAGTGTATCATTACGAACCAATTCCAGCAGAATTAACTGCCGTAGAAGGGAAAAGAGTTCTAGGTTCTCAAGCCAATCTATGGACGGAATATGTACCGACTTATGAACATGTAGAGTATATGATTTTGCCTCGTATGCCAGCATTGGCAGAAGTGTTGTGGTCTCCAAAAGAGAGCCGCAATTGGGAGGATTTCAACAAGCGACTACATCCACATATTGTGGGTTATGAGCAAAAAGGGTTTCATTATTCTAAAGGAAATTATAAAGTAGATATAAAGCCGATTGTTGCCAATAACTCGCTTTCTATAGCACTAGAAACTGAGAATGCCGAGGGTGTGATTTATTATACAACAGATGGAACTACACCAACAATTGGTAGTACTAAATATGACAAACCATTTGTAGTAACTACATCGATGACTGTAAAAGCAATCATGGCTTTGAATGGCAAAGTGATGAACAGTAAACCAGCGGAACAATCATTTACTTTTAACAAAGCCACAGGAAAAGCAGTAAAATATGAAAGTGTAAATAGTCGTTATTATCCTGCAAATGGCATAAATACATTAACGGATGGATTTAGAGGAACAAAAGATATTGGAAAACAATGGCATGGTTTCAGTGGAAATGATATGGTTGCTACAATTGATCTAGGTGCACCAATATTAGCAAGTAGTATCTCCTTAGGTACTATTCAAAATTGGCCACAATGGGTGTTTTTCCCGCAATGGGTAAAGTTTGAAGTGTCAACCGATGGGATTAATTTTAAAGAAGTTAAGACGGTTAACAATACCATTCCTGTTGATGCTAGAGATACTCAAATTCAAGATTTTTCTATTAAATTTCCGGAACAAAAGATAAGAGCTGTTCGAGTTACGGCTAAAAATTTAGGAATTTGCCCAGCAGGTCATCCTGGAGATAAGCAAGCGGCTTGGTTATTTGTAGATGAAATTATCGTAGAATAATTTGATACAAAAATAATTCAATACCTTTTCTATTGAGCGATCTTTATTGATAAACGAGTAAGAATTTAGTTTAAAAAAATTAAGTTCTTACTCGTTTACTTTATAGACAAATATTTTACTGAAAGATAATTCGTATTACATGAGAAATATGAGAATTTCATACTATAGCTGAAATTTTAGAAATATATGATGTGACAATTAATCAGGTGACCATATTAAGTAACTAGAAGAAAATAATGTTGCTATTTTTTATCATATAAGCCATGTATGTTTTCAATATAATTTTTTTAAGTTTTGAATTTAATAAGGTTAAAAGATGGTTGATTAGTTTTAAATTAAGAACATATAAGTAAGTAAACTGCAAGATGTAACTGCGACAATAATTTGTTCCCATAACTTAGTAAACTGATTTTGTATAATATTTTGGATGAAAACGAATACCATTCGATTTCCAATAATCGTAATGCCCTTGATTTAAACGGGAGATAAAAGAATTATAATTTTTATTTGCAGGAGTAGACCATAAATTTTCGGCAAATGCAGGCATTCTAGGTAATAAAATATATTCTAAGTGTTCTACTGAAGAGATGTGTTCAGTCCAAATGGCAAACTGTCCACCAATAATATATTTAGCTTCTTCGCTAGAAAGTTCCGTAGGGATTAAACTGTAGTTGTAAACTTTTTCTAAAGTGTTGATGCTGAAAATTTCACCATACGGTTCGTTCTTTGGATCTTCCTGAACTCTGTTGAAATACAATGGATTGTTGGGTGCCATAATAACATCTTGTTTTAATTTAGCAGCTTCAATTCCGCCTTTTTTACCTCTCCATGACATAACGGTAGCGTTAGTAGGCGCACCGCCTTCTAGAATTTCATCCCAACCAATAATTTTTCGATTATTCTTTTCTAGAAATTGTGCGATCCTTTTAATAAAATAGCTTTGTAGTGCATTCTCATCTTTCAAACTATTTTCTGCCATTCTCTTTTGACAATTTGGACATTTTTTCCAATAGGATTTATCTACTTCATCGCCGCCAACATGAATGTATTGCGATGGAAATAAAGACATTACCTCAGTAAACACATCTTCTAAAAATTTGAAAGTGCTCTCTTGACCTGCACAATAATTTAAATTTACATTTTCAGGTTTTACCACACCGTTCCACAAAGCAGAATTTGGGGTTTCTTGTGTGTGTTTCTCACAAGAAAATTCAGGATAAGCGGATAAGGCCGCACCAGAGTGTCCTGGAACATCAATTTCTGGAACTACGGTTATATTTCTATCTTTGGCATAAGCCACCACTTCTTTGATCTGCGCTTGTGTATAAAAGCCTCCGTATTGATACGATTTACCATCTAATTTTTTGGCGTAAGTGCTGTCTTTTTTATAAAATATGCTGCCTGGAATTTCGGTTCTCCATGCGCCGACTTCGGTAAGTTTAGGAAATTTTTTTATCTCTAATCTCCAACCTTCATTATCAGCTAAATGCCAATGGAAAATATTTAATTTATAAAATGCCATGAGATCTAAGAGTTCTTTAATGGCTTTTACATTATAAAAATGCCGACTCACATCCATTACCATTCCGCGCCACGCCACATTAGGTTTATCGCTAATACTCAAACATGGAATTTTGATTGGTGTTTGTGTGTTATTTGCAATAATGTATTGTAATAGTGATTGCGTTCCGTAAAATAAGCCCGCATAAGAGTTGGCAGTAATTTGAATTTCGGAACTTGAAATGTTTAAAAGATATCCTTCTTTTCCTAAATTTTCATTGAGCGTACGCAATATTTCTACAGATATATTTTTTTTACTTTGTTTTTTATTGGAAACGACAACATTAGTTTCAGTGGCTATTCTATTTATAATGTATGACATTAATTTAATGCTTTCAGCTTTGTCCGCATTTTCTATCGATATTCCCGTAGTTGCATCTAAAACAAAATGACCTTTTTCAATTTTTAGATTTTCGGGTGCAGGAATTAATTGCGCTTTACCGTTGTAAGTGCTAACGATAATTAAAAGCAGAATAAATAGGCTTTTTTTCATGGTTGATTTATATGGCTAATTTTTTTTCTTGATTGATTTTAACGGCTTGAAGTACTTTGTTAACTATTATTTTACCTCCCAAACCTTTACATAATCAATCATCATTTCATAAGGAAATTTTTCTGTAAAAGTAACATTTCCTGGCCAAAAGCTGACCCCTGATTGTCCTTTATCGGCACAAGCAAAATTTAAGATCAGATAATAGTCAGTTTCAAAGGGCCATCGTTTAGCAAAATCGCCTTTCGGTTCGTGCACCATAGTTAAAACATCATTCACGTAAAATTCTATTTTGTTAGGTGATTTAACAATACCATACGTGTTATATTCCGTTACATTAATAGCAGCTGTCGTAGCAGCTGAAACTTGTTTTTTTTCTCCATTGCTCTGATGCACTACTTGGTGAACAAATGAATCATTATTTAAACGTTCCATAATATCAATTTCACCTCCGTTTGGCCAGCTCGCGTAGATTTCATTTTGGGGCATTAGCCATATTGCTGGCCAACCACCTTGACCTGCAGCATTGAATTTGGCTTTAACTTCAATCTTTCCATACATAAAACTAAATTTATCTTTTGTTTGAATCGCACCGGTTTCAGGAAGATTTGTTTTTGTGTTCCAACGTGCTTTTATGTGTAAATGTCCATTTTTTACTTCAGCTAAATTACCATCGTCAATTACATACCTATTCCAAGGTGATTTTCCATTTTTTGTTTGATAGCTGCTCCAAAACTTTGAATTGTAAGCATTGCCGTTGAAATTGTCATTAAATATTAATTTATATTTTGAACTACTACTTTCCTTGTTTTGTGTTTTGATTGTGGAGCAGGAGTACAGTGCCAAAGCAAGTAAAGCAATTAGTTGGGTTCCTCTTAAAAGTCTTTTTTTAATGGTCATTTTCTTATTTTTTAAATAAATAGTTATTTGCTTTTTAATAGTATCGGTACTGCTATTTCTTCATCGTAGTAGTTATTATTCGTTCACGGGATCAAGATATAGTGCAAGTAAGAAATATAGGTATAACGATGCATAAATGTAAAATAATATTTAGATAAAAGGTAATAGTCCTACTTTATAAAACGATTAAAACTGTTTTATAACATTTTTAATGAGTCTTGATGTTTTTCTAACACTGATATCTTTTACAAAACAATTGATTTTTTCAATCTATAATTTAGCTGTTACATTAAAATCTCATAAATTATTTTATAAATTGTAAATTATAGAAGTAACGACACTTTTAAACTGTCGTAAAATTTTTAAAATACAAGCTATACTTCAATATTTTACTAGAATAAGAGTAAAATTCTCATTGTATTTGAGGCTGATTGTTTAAATTCGTAACGATTATAAAATCAAATCTGTTACTGAGACCGTTTAAAGTATAAAAATTAAAATTTTTGTTATAGTTCTAAATTATAAAAGAACAAAAGTTAAGTACTAGTTTTATAAAATTATAAGGTATCATTGTCAATTTTAAAATAGTTAAATACAATAAATAGTAATATGAATAACCGTAGAAATTTTATAAAAACAGCGGCGGTTGCCTCAGTAGCTGTGGCGCTGCAATCTTTTACTGGAAAACCAAAGGAAGAGTCAATCAATGATTTAACAAAAAAAATTAATAAACCTATAGTGCTTTCTACTTGGAACTTTGGATTGCAAGCCAATGAAGCTGCCTGGGAGATATTAAAAAATAAAGGACGTGCTCTGGATGCTGTAGAAGCTGGAGTAAAAATTCCTGAAGGTGATCCAAAGGAGCGAAGCGTAGGTTATGGTGGAAGACCCGATAGAGATGGTCATGTCACACTTGACGCTTGTATTATGGATGAGCAGGCTAATATTGGTGCTGTTGCTTGTTTAGAAAATATAAAACATCCTATTTCTGTCGCACGTGCTGTGATGGAAAAAACACCTCACGTTATGTTAGTAGGCGAGGGTGCACTACAATTTGCAGTAGCGCAAGGATTTAAAGAGGAAAATTTATTGACTGAAGAGTCTGAGAAAGAGTGGAAAGAGTGGCTAAAAACCAGCCAATACAAACCGATTGCTAATATTGAAAATCATGATACCATTGGGATGATTGCTTTAGATGCTGATGGAAATCTTTCGGGAGCTTGCACTACCAGCGGAATGGCTTTTAAAATGCGAGGTCGTCTTGGAGATTCTCCTATTATAGGTGCGGGATTATTTGTGGATAATGAAATTGGTGCCGCTACCGCGACCGGTCACGGCGAAGAAGTAATTAGGATTTCAGGTTGTCATTTAGTGGTTGAATTGATGCGTCAAGGAAAATCACCTCAAAAAGCGTGTGAAGAAGCTGTATCTCGTATTATTAAATTAACTAAAAACAGAAATAAAGATTTAAAAGATATACAAGTAGGGTTTATCGCTTTGAACAAAAAAGGAGAATACGGATCGTATTGCATACAAGGCGGTTTTAATTATGCCGTTTATGACGACACGGGCAACCGATTAATTGATGCTAATTATTTTTTAAAGTAAATGGAAATATATAAATTAGAAATTGCCTGTTTTAACCTAAAATCTGCAATTATTGCCCAAAAGAATGGCGCTGATAGAATAGAATTGTGTGCCAATATGGAAGATGGTGGAACAACACCAGATTTTAAAATTACCGAACAAGCTCGTAACGAGTTAGATATCGATTTGAATATCATGATTCGTCCTCGTGGCGGAGATTTCGTTTACACAGACGCTGAATTCGAACAGATGAAAAGTGAGATAAATACATTCAAACAATTAAATGTTGATGGTTTTGTTTTCGGCATTTTAGATAAAGAAGGAAATATAAATTCCATTCAAAATACAGAATTAATAAAACTAGCTAGCCCAATCCCATGCACCTTTCATCGCGCTTTTGATGTTGTAAATGACGTTTATAAATCACTTGAAATTGTAATCGAATGTGGTTTTAAAACAATACTGACTTCTGGGCAAGAAAAGAATGTAGTAGAAGGAATTGATGTTTTAGCAGAATTAGTCAAAAAAGCGAACAACAGAATTGTGATTATGCTGGGAGGTGGGTTACGTTCAACTAATATTGATTTAATAAGAGAAAAAACAAAGGCTCTATTTTATCATTCTTCAGCTATTACTCAGGCGGGCGAAATAGCGAATGGTGATGAAATTAAAAAATTAAAAAACAGGTGCTAATAGGATTACAGGCGAGTAAAATAAGACGAGAAATAATTGATTATTCATTATCAATTATTTATCTTCTTTAGTTTAAATAATCTTAGCGTTTTAAAGAAAAATGAGCTTTAAATATTTTGAAGATTCTTTTTCTTCATAATTTACAGTAAACAATAATTAGTAGCCACTAAATCCTGTCCGTTTAGCGTCCCGTCCCAGCCTTTTTTGGACGGCGTTATCTAGTTTAAATAATCTTAGCGTTTTAAAGAAAAATGAGCTTTAAATATTTTTGAAGATTCTTTTTCATCATAATTTACAGTAAACCAATAATCAGTAGCCAATAAATCCTGTCCGTTTAGCGTCCCGTCCCAGCCTCTTTTGGATGGAGTTATTTGCGTAATTAACTTTCCAAAACGATCAAATATTGAAATTATAGCATTTGGATTAGTCGATAGTAAATGCGATATATTCCACGTTTCGTTTGCTCCGTCTCCATTAGGAGTAAAAAATTTCGGATAATTTATGATTACTACATTAATAGGTGCAGGGTTACAATATCCACTTTTATCATTAACAGAAATGAGATGCTCACCAGCAAGAACATTATGAAATTGATTACTTTCCTGATAGGGGTCATCATCAAGTTTATATTCGAATTGCCCCGAACCTACACCAAGTATATTGACTTTGATGTAAGTAGGATCATTAAAATGATCACTACTACTAATTTCTAGATAAGGGCTGTATTTTATTACTTTAGTGGATACAGTGTACGAACAATTAGTCTTAATATTTGTAACTTTTACTTTGTATTCACCCGTTTTAGTTGTTGAAATCGCTGCTGTATCTCCACCAAAAACAACACCGTCATGCCACCATTCAAATTTGTATTGTCCTGCTGAGATTTTAATGGCGATGTTTGCAGGATTAAGTAATTTTCCAGTCTTATAATCTTCACAGATGAAATATTCAGGCTCTAATTTAGGATCTGATCTTAAATATACAGCTAATTTTAATTCAACAACAACGAAACAGGAATCAGTAATAGTATTGTTTTCTAAACGAATCCAAACACTTTCAATAAAGGGATTTCTATTGATATATGCTTGGGGATTTTTGATATTGCTAGAATTTGAATCATTAGCTGCAGCAAAAGAATTGTAATACGTTATATTAAAATTCGAATGCAACCCTTGTCCGTTCAAAATTTGGTTTCTTATAGCTAAAGTTGTCAAATCAAATTGTGCGACACCATCATTTGCGCCATATTCGTCACAGATTTCTAAAGGTTTGAGATTGTTTACGATAGGTTTTGGAGCCACTGTAATGCTAAATGATTTTTCGTCAGTACAATTTAATCGATTTCCAGATTCATAATAAATATAATATTTTGGTAATACTGTCGCAGTTGTTACCTTCGTCCCAAAAGGGATTATATTACCTGAGCCATAAGGACCTCCTGGAGCATCATAATAAAAATTCTTTGGAGTTGGTAATGCTGGAAAAGTAAAACTTTCACAATAAGATAATTGCGTTGGTACAGGGTCCGTTTCGACTCCGTTGATTTTAATGTCAAAAAAGTTTTCACTGTTGCAAGCGGCATCATTAACGTTAGCGGCGTAAATATAAATTCTTTTGCTAATTTTTATACGAGTTCCAGCCGCAATAGGTTTAACACCGTTTGGTTCTTCATAATAATTCCCATTAGTTAAAGGAGTTAAAACATAAGAATTACATTGATCGATGTTAGATCTTGAATCTATAAGTGCTTTTTTATAAATTGTTATAAGCCAAGGTTTTTCATTATAACAATTCGCTAACGTTGTTGATGGTTTATAGATATAAATTGTGGCAGTTTTAGTCACAGCACTATTAGGAAGTAGTTTTTTATTACCCGCCTTTGATGGTCCTCCAGGTAACGTATAATACTCACCATTTTCTGCTTGATTTGGCAACAAAAATCGCTCACATCTAAACACATTTTCTGGTGTTGAAAGAAAAGGCGCATTAATAGTAATGGTAAAAAAATCATCATCTGTCACATTAGGTGTTCCTGAATTAGGAACATAACTATAAATAGTTGTGTTTTTTGTGATTATTCCAGCTTTAATAATATTCCCTTCACCATTGGGTGCGTCGCGATATTCTCCTATAGGAGCGGGTGGTAATGTGTAGGATATGCAGACATTTTCATTTTTTATTCCCACTGTGTTGATGTATACTGTAAAAACAGTATCTGGAGTTCTACATATATTATTAGTAGCATAAACATATAGTTTTGTGGTAGTTGTTATTGGCGAAGTGGCAGGCGTATATATTTTAGTAACAGCATCATAAGTGTAATAATTACCAACACTTAAAGGCGGTAAAGTATAGGAAGTACTTTCAAAAACATTTGCAATGGGTAAAACTTTTGGTGTTTGATATATAGTGATATTGAATTTCCCTTCTAAAACGCAAGGATTAGTAATTTCTGTTGAATTGAAATAAGTATGGACAGTTGTTAATCCTAATGTTCGTATTGTTGATCCTGCTGCAATTTCTACTCCACCTCCAGTTGGGCCACCTGATCTAGTATAATATCGAATACTATAATTTGTTTTAGGTACGTAATATTTATCACATGAAAATTTATCTACTTGATTGAGATGCACTTGTTTTACAATTACTACTTTAAAACTACTTTCAGATGAACAACTAGGTGTGCCAGATGTTTCATGGTATATATAAATAGTTTTCTCAGTTGAAATGACATCTCCAGCATTGAGAATTGGTAATTCTTTATTAGGTCCACTGTAATAATTACCAGGATGTTCTAATGGAAGAAGTGTATAACTAGTACAAACGTATTGATCATCAAATACATCAATGATTGGTTTTGGTATAACAGTTAAATCAAAATTTGTAATAGTATAGCATAATTTATCTGTTAAGTTTTGGATACGAGCGAATATAGTAGTGCTTTTAGAAGAATAAGGTTTATTGCTATCAATTGGATTTTTAGCTGTTTCAGCATCGGTATTGTTTTTATAATAACTGACATGATACATACCAGCAGTTTGCGAACCTAATATCGTTGCAGTTACAGTGGCAATATTAAAACTTGCCATTTCTGGATTAGAAGTATCTTCACACAAAAATAAGGTTGCTGGTGTATGAGCTATTGGAGGTGCAGTCTTATGTAACTCAAATGATTTAGTAGTTATACATTTAGTTATAGTATTTTGAAAACGAATCCACACTGTTAGTGGTAAATTACTATTCACAACACTATAATTATTGTTAAGTGGATTATTATTAACAAGAGCATCTAATTTTGAACTGTGATAACTCGTTACCACACCTGCAGTACTAACTATTGGAGTATTATAAGCAAGATCAAAAACGGAAGTAGTGCCAGTGAAATCACATTGATATAAATTAACAGGATTGGGCGTAATAATAGGAGCGTAGTATTCAATTACTATTTCATCAGTAGTTACAACGCAGTTGGATTTGATAATAGTGTAAGTGAGTCCATAAGTTCCGGGTTTATCAACGAGGATATCTGGAGTGTTTCCACCAATTTTTGTTCCGTTTAATGTCCATGCAAAGGTGTATATTGATGAATCTAATCCTGAGGTTAAAAGATGAGTTTCTTGAGCACAAATTGCCGTTTTTGAAGCCACGGTAAGATCTTTTCCCAATACATCCTGTCCTACATTAAAACTATTTGCGCCAAGAAATATAGCTGAATCTGATTTAAAATCCTTTCCGTCAGCAATAACTAACTTAATATGGTAAGTAGTGTTAGGAATTAATGTTGTAGATGATGCACTCATCGACACGGTTTGACCGTTAAAATTAGTGGCAGAATTAGCTGCATTTGAGCCGCCGTTAAAACTCCCAAAATAATTTACATTTTCAGAAGAACAAGAAGAATTATAAAGAGAATTTCTAATAGTTACTACTGAGATGGGATCAGAAGTATCTGGTACAACAGCTAAATTTGTAGTAACTCCAGTAGATTTATTGGTCAAAAGAAATGCAAATGCATCTGAAAACTGACACTGAAAGTTACCGTATTCTTCTGATGCAAATATGAAATTAAAATTAAAATTGGAGGAAAATGGTACAAAGTCAAATTCTAATACTGTTGCATTTGTAGATTTTACTCGTACGCCAGCAGCTAACATAGCCGATTCTAAATCTAGATCTCCACTCCATAGTGTGTTGCCATCACTTAATTCACTTACATTAGGACCCGCTGCTTTTTCTACATTTCCAGTGCTTAGAATTACCCCTCTTGATAGTGGGAAATTACTGTTAGTGTTAGTAAAATAGCCTATACCATTAGTAGATCCAAAATTATTAGTATTGCCTGTTCTCCAGCTGATATTTGATATAGAAACACAATTTTTATTTACTAATACATCAGTAACTAGTTGAGGAACGGTGTACGTTGACGTATTCACTGTAATGGACTGAGAGAAGGATCCCAACCAACAAAGCAATAATACAAAACTAATTTTAGCTCTCATCGATTTATAAGTTGTTTGCAAGTATCAAACTTTATATTAATTTAAATAAAAGTTGAATACGTGATAAAAATAATGAAAATAGATTATCAGTAGTTTGTAAACATATTAAATATTATCGACCAAGAGTAAATATTATCGATGAAATACACTAATTATTCAAAAATAAAAATAAATATAAGTTATTTCAACTATTTTTATATTTATTTTTTTTATCATTTAATTATTGATAGCAGTTTAGCAAAAGTGTCTATTATTTTTTAATCAATAAATCTAATTACAGAATTAAAAGAAAAATAGGTCATTATTATAATTATCTAAGCCATATAAGTTTTAAATATAATCTTTAATCTAGGTCATAATAAATGAAATTGTTTTTGGTCAAATTAAAGCATTATGAGTATATACGCTAAAAAAGTTGAATGCATCGATGAGTTGTTCCAATAACTTAATTTACCTAATCCTTAAAGATTAGTTATACTAATTATTTGGTGCGCAATCTTGAAATAATGATATTATCACACTAACTGAAAATGTAAAGTTATTTTTTGGTAGATAGGGTAAATATGTGATCAAAAGCAGTTGAGCAGATATAATTATAAATAAATAACGATAAATCTTAAGCTAAAAAATTTATGTGGTTATACTTAAATTATACTCTAATATAAAATTTTTTAGAGGTATTAGTATTGACTAAAAAAGGAAATTTATTAATACTGAATAATTAAAGTTGGAAATTTATCGCTCTTTAATCTTAAAAGCAATAGCTAAAATTTAGCGTATTTATTTTGATTATCTATAAAATTGATAATGTTGGCTTTAAAATTTTTAAAAATAAAAAAAGCAAGTCTAATTTATATTTTTAGAATTGATCAAAATGAATAATACCAATAGCAATAGCATATTAGCTTCTGCAAGATCATTAGGAAGAACTAATAAAAAAAAATAAGATGTAAGTTTGTTTTTATCGATAATTGGGTAAAATCTAACAATACTAATATCTCGTTCTCAATTTGAAATAGTTAACTAATGGAGCGTACTTGTGTTTGTTTGCAATTATTTAATCAGTTATGGGAATTTTAGAAATGAAACTAATTCGAGACTAAATAAATTGCAGTAAAATGTTTTATATCAATTTAATAGGCTAACGATAACTCTCTTTTTTCTACTAAAAAGCAATTGAAAAAATGCTTATATAATTGCAAATAAGAAGTAGTAAATACTATTATTTAAAATATAAACTTGAATTACTATTTTATTAAAATGAGCATAGGATTTTCGATTAAAAAATCCAATGCTCATTTTGCTTATTTTTATCGTTTTAATGAAAAATGTGATTTGTATTCTTTATTCACATCATCTTCAGTGTAGGTGATGGTAAACCAGTAATCATCCGCTGGAAGAGGTATTCCATTTAAAGTTCCATCCCATCCTCTTTTGTCATTAGGTCGTATTTCTTTTAATAGTTTTCCATATCGATCATATATATATACTTTTAAATTTTGAATAAATGGCAATCCTGATATATTCCAAGTGTCATTTAAGCCATCATCATTAGGAGTAAAAAATTTAGGACTATAGATTAACTGGATTGTTAATGGAATTGTAATGGTTCCACAATTAGAATCGCTCACTATTATGTCGTGAATTCCAGAACTAATATTTGTAAATATATTTGATACTTGCGGTGTTCCTCCATCTAGTGAATATAGAAAATTAGTTCCATTACCCACAAAAGGGACAGCATTTACAGTTATAGTTTGCTGATCAGTAAACCAATTACTGCTAGTATAAGTAACAGATTTAGGTATTGCAGATTCTATAATTGTAAATCGTGTAGTAGAGGAGCAACCAGATACCGATAAGTCAGTTATTGTCAATGTATAATCGCCAGCAATAAAAGTGGAGAAGTTTTCATCGGTACTTAATAGAGTGCCATCTTCACTATTCCATTCTATGGCGTACTTCGGTGTGGGAAAATTAATATTAATTAAAGCAGCAGTCTTAATTCCAGTAATGATATCGACACAAATAGCAGGGACATTTAATATTGGCTGAGGTTTATTTAAGATCGTAATTAAAATTGGTTTTTCAATAGGGCAAATTACAGTTGAATTAGTTCCAGTTTCAGCATAAGCGTAAATAGTAGTAGATGTAGTTATAAGATCTCCTGGAAATCTTTCCGTATTAATAACAGATGGTCCTCCTTGATTTACAAAATATTGATTTACAGGGAATAAATATGGCGGAAGTGTATAGTATTCGCATCTTGTTACAGGAGCAATATCAGGTATAACTGGGCTATTGTAAATAGTTATAGTAAATTCGTCTTCATCTACACAGCTAAGTCTGTTATTATTTGAATAATAGACATAAAGTGTTGTTGTAGAGCTTATAAGAGAATATGGAGACAATGGCGTTCCTGTCCCATCGGGGCCATTAGGAGCTGTGTAATAAGTACCCATACCTACTATTGGAGGCAGTACAAAGTTATTGCATGCATATTTATCCTCAATATCATTCACAAGAGTAATGGACACATCTATACTATATTCAGAAATACAATTGTTTGGATCATCAGCTTTTGCATAAACATAAATTGTTTTTGAACTGTTTATGATAGTACCAGGAATTAGAATAGGATTTGTAGGCGATGGACCTCCTGAGAATTCATAATATTCTCCATTAATTAAATCATCTAAAACATAGCTTTGTCCACATTGAACAACTTCGATTGGTCTAGCGTCAATTGGTGGTGATTGATTAATAGTTATAATAAAATCTTCTTCAACATAACAAGTTCCTGTTGCAAATTTGTCAAAAAAATATATTTTTTGTGTACTTGTAATTGGGAAACCTACTTCACGAAGTTGACCTGTTCCTAACGGTCCTGTAAAATAATTGCCTGAATGATCGACTGGAGGTAAATAATAAACATCACACTGTGGTTCAGTGTCAAGCATTTCAGGTAATGGTGGAATCTTTACTGTAATTGTAAAGTTTAAATTATTGGTACAATATTCTCCAGAAACATAAAACCATAGTGTCGTTGTTGTATTTATTAGTCTACCAGCAGGTACAGAAATTCCACCACCTGAAGGAGCAGTTCTATATTCGCCAACCGTTAAAACAGGTAACCTATAAGCAGAGCAAGAGTCTTTGTTTTCAGGAGGCATTATGCTAGCAAGACCAATAAAAACTTTAAATGACTTTTCTGAAATACAATTTATTAACGGAGTATTTGATTCCTTATACACATATATTAAGGTTGTTGTGCTAATGGATTCACCGGGCAATATTTTACGTCCATTTTTATTTGATTCAGTATAATAAGTTCCCCCATTATCATCTTGAGGTACAGTATAAGAGGTGCATCTAAATTCATTTGAATAAGAGGGTAAGTCTACAAAAGGAATAATTGTGATATTAAATTGTTTTTCCTGCTGACAAGAAGGTGTAACTGTTTTGTCTTCAGTCCACACATAAATAGTGTTTAATCCAGCTGTTGTCATTTTATCTCCAGAGTTCAGCTGAACATTTCCTGGGGTGCTAGTGCCTTCGCTTTGTGTATAATAATTGCCATAAGGCAAAGCGGGAAGCTCGTATTGTGTACAATACGAACCTGAAGAAGGCGTAATGCTATCTAAATCTATAATTGTGACTTTAAATGCATCTTGATTAGTGCAAACTCCTGATTTATTATAAATGTACAAAGTTTTGCTTTCAGAAATGAGAGCACCTTCTGCGATTATTATTCCTGCACCATCTGGTAAAGTCCGATATTCAGATCCAAGGTTTATTAACTGTGGTAACTTATATGAAGTGCAGGCATATACATCTGGTAAAATATCTACTTTAGGAATTGGAGTTACGATCAAATTGATCTTAGTTATAATATAACACTCTGTATTAGAAACGTTTTGTACTCGCACCCATAAAGTAGCACTAGGAGACAATAATCGATTGCCTGAACTTAAATTTATAGTATTGGAATTGTTATTTGCTGCAATTTCTGATGGATGGAATGATATTTTATTATATGTAGAACTACTCGATCCTAAAACAGCAGCGATTTGTGAAGTCAAGATAAAATTTGCTCTTAAAGGACTATCTGTTAGATTTCTAGCGCACAATATAATGTCTTCTGGCACAGTTGCTATGACTGGTGCATTTACAATAATTAACCGGAAAGATTTTATTTCACTGCACGATGTTATTGTGTTTTCAATTCTTACAAATATTTGTTTATTACTTTCGGTATTTGAAATGATAAGTTCATTTGGTAATGCATTATAATTATCTTTTGCGTCCGAGTCAGTAAAGTGATAAGTGATAATGGTTGTTGAAGGTAGATCATCAAGAATACCACTTGGAGTGGTAGCCTGATTTATACCTGCTTTAATTATCTTAGTGTTTTTATCAAGATCAAATTTGTAAGTTGATTCTTCAGAATTACAAGCATATATGTTTGGTACAGTATTTAACACTCTGATTTTAGGATAAATTTCAACAATAATTTCATCAGTAACTTCAATACAATCAGGTTCTTTATAGGTTACGCTGAATTTATTCACGCCAGAGCTAATTAAAGGCACAATAGTGTTTAAATTTAAGGTCTCTGATGTTTGTGCAGGTGTAAATGCAACTCCTTGTTTTTTCCAAACAAATGTAGTTCCCGGACTTAAACCAGTTGCAGACAATATTGGTAATGTACTTCCAGGACAAATTGCTGTGCCATTTTCAGCGCTATAGTCTTGACCTAAAATATATTGACCTATATTTAAACTATTCGCTTCTAAAAATATAGCGGAATCATTTTTAGTATTACCTCCTCCATCAGCAATTACAATTTTAATTCGATACACATGATTAATATCTAAATTATTGGCCGAAGCCACCATTGCAACTGTCTGGCCATTAAAATTAATAGCTGGACCAAATCCACTTCCATTAAAACTTCCAAAATAATTTTGATTAGCAGATGGGCAATCCCGATTATAGGTATCATCTCTTATGGTTGCAACTGAAACAGGTATACTTGTAAATGGTATTACTGCCAAGTTTTTGTTACTGCTAGAAGCTGTCAAGTCTTTCAAAAGAAATGCAAAAGCATCAGAAAAATCACACTGAGAAGTACCATACTCCTCCGATGCAAAAATAAAGTTAAAATTAAAATTAGGTGTTTTAGGTTGAAAATCAAATTCAATATAACTTGCATTTATTGAATTAATTGAAATGTTATTTTGCGCAAGCAAGACATTCTCCAAATCTGTGTCGCCAAGCCAAGCAGAGATACCATCGCTTAATACGTTAATGTTTGGCCCTGGACTTCTTGTAACATCTCCTGTACTTAGCACTACTCCGCTTGCAAAGGGAAAGTTAGTAGTTGTGCGTTCAAAATAGCCTATTCCATTTGAAGAACCATAATTAGTTCCTGTCCTCGACTTTACATTTTTTCCTTGTACACAAGGAGAATTAACCAATACTTTATTTATCAATTCATCTGCAGTATAAATAGTGGTATCTACTGTTAATGCTTGAGAATAACCGTTATAAAAAAATATAAAAAAAATGTAAACTACTGCTTTTTTCATTTAAAAATTATTGTTGTTAACAGGATCAATATTTATTTAAGATTCAAATAACTATCATAAGTTACGAAAAAAAATTAATAAACATGCATTGTTATTTGCAAAACGACTTTTTTATCTTATTAGTGTTTCAATAAGTAATTTTATCTTTTTTTATTTTCTTTAATGAGTTAAAATTATGTTCACATTTTAAATTTTTTTTGACTACCGTACTAATAATACTTAAACATTCTGTTTAGAAAGGTAATAAGGTGTTGTTTGTTAATGGTTAACAGTAATTTAGATTTTAATACATACACACGAACTTTATAGATACTATTATAATAGTTATATTGCCATTAACGAATTAGTAAAATATTCCTGCAGTATTACAAATTAAGATCGGAAATTGTTTAACTGAAAATCTTATTTAGGTGACCTGTCTTCAAGTAGTCTTTGGATTTAAAATAACAATAATTCGGATAACTAATATTTAGATTTTGTTCGAAAAATAAAAGATTAAACTAAGATAAGTTTCGTGATTTCATCTTGAAGTATGGGGACAGAAGATCAAGAAATAATAATTTACTTTTCTTTTTTTGTACTTATAAAGTACCCCATTTAGTTCCTGATAGAAATAATCAATTAGGATTTATTATGGATAAAATAGTAAAATTTTTTCGCTCACATCAAAAGACAATTAATTTAAAAACTTGTTAATTTATTTTGGTCAGTTAGTCAGTTAATTAAGCTATTGGCGCACTATCTAAAAATATCTATTACTAATATGCTGATTTCCTTTATGCTAATTTCTATAGGACTCGGTTTATTGACGACAAATAAAATTTTAACCACAATCAGTTTTTTTTATTGATGCACAAAAAATTTGTTAAAATAACGGCGATATGTATTCTTATTGTATTGACTATGGAGCGAAACAAAATAAGATGTCATTTAGTGAATCAATTAATTTTACTTTGCTTAAAAGTTGATATTTTTTAACTACCGCAATTATAAACGGTTAGTTGAAAAATAAAAGAACATACAGAATAAAATTCGTTTATTTAAGAAATAGGTTATTTGCCACGTAAGTTTTAATTTTTAAATCAAAAATGAAATGAATTGCGTACTTTTATAAAAAAAATATGACTGTAATTTTAATAATAGCCATCGCCGTAATTGTGTTAGGGTCTTATTTAAAGAATGATTATTTAATTGTTAGAGAGATAAGAATTAATAAACCAAAACAACAAATTTTTAATTACATAAAACTTCTTAGAAATCAAAATGAGTATAGTTATTATAATAGAAAAGATCCAAATGCAGTAAAGTCCTATTCTGGAATTGATGGTGAAGTTGGTTTTACTTATTCATGGAGTAGCAAAATAAATAGTATCGGTACAGGCACCCAAACAATATCAAAAATAGTAGAAGGAGAAGAAATGTGCTGTAATATAAAATTTACAAAACCATTACCCTTAAAGTCAATTGCTATAATTGCATTGACAGCAATTAATGAAAACGAAACTAAAGTGACGTGGACTTTTAGTAGTTTTTATAATTTTCCACTAAATATTATAATTTACTTTGTAGATCTTGAAAAATTAATAGGTGAAGATATTGCAAGTAGTTTAGTAACATTAAAAGAAAATCTTGAACGATAATTTTTTTAAATGAAACTTTTAATGTGCTAAAGTTGTTTTCTTAACTTTAATCAAAAAATTTAAACAGATAATTTCCTACTATTTGGAATCTTTACAAAATATGAAATATTTTTAAAAAAGATAAAGTAGAAAGTATCTGACCATTTAATGTAACGAATAGTAAGCTTTATTGGATCTTATTATTTAGACTATTTCAATTCTTTACACCATATTTAATTTTGTAGTCAAGTGAACTAAAAATGCTCATCAATATTAATTTTCTCTATTATTATAGTTGAACAATTTTATATCTTTCTTTTTAGCATTCTGATTAATTTTAACAAAAAAATCGATATTACACCTAAAATAGCCATGACAAGAATTAAAATGTAATCATCCAAGCGGGTCTGATAAGAGGTGATGTTTTTACTCACTTAAAGCAATAACAGAAAATGGAGATCAAATTCAGCTTTTAAATAATCTATTTACTTTTTTAATTTTTAATTTTTCGTTTTTTTAGGAACACAGTTTGGCACTTTTTTACCATCTTTAGTTTTTATTCCTAATTGATGATACCCTTTCCAGCAAGGATCTTCTTCTTTATTATCTTTCTTATTTTCTTTTTTCATGTTTATTTTTTTTAAAGTGTAGTTGATAGCGATAAATTCTTTTTAATTAATGTTACCAACGTATTTCATTTGGTTCATAACATAATGATTCCCTTTGTTAAATTTTAAATTCAAATAATTCAGCTTGTAAAATAAGCTAGATTTTACTACAATAATTATTTTGCAAGGAATAAAGTTTTAATTAAGAAGAGATTATAATTTCAGGTTCCACTATTATAGTTGATTTTACAGAATTTGAAATCAAACAATTTTTCTCGCTCATTTCTATAACTCGCAACGCTTTATCAGATTCTTCGGCATTAGCAATGGTTAAGATGATTTTTAATTTTATTTCAGTTACCGTAAACGTTTCATCGCTTTTTTTTACAATACCAATAGCATTAGATTTATAGCTTTCATATTCCAATTCAGAATTTTCGGCAATGGCAAAAAAAGTATTCATGATGCAACTATTAACGGCCGCAATAAATAGATGTTCAGGTGACCAAATATTTGGTTCTCCTTTTGGAAAATCAGGTGGCGTTGCAATTTCTATTTTTTGGTGTAAAACGGGTGACGAAATTATTCCTTTTCTATCCTCTGTCCATTCGACATTGACTTCATATTGATGATTGTTTTCCATTGTATTTATGTATTTAGAAGTTTTAAATTAAAGTTATCGTTTTATAAAAAAAGGATTAAAATAGGTTTAGATAAATTTTTTCTTATTTCAGGGAATTATTAACTTTTTAGTCAAGATTCATTGTTTTCCACTAATACTAGATCCTTTTTAAAAACATACGCTTTTAGGTTTAATATTTTATTGCAGTAATGTGAATTACTGATAAATAAATTAGTATAAAATTAATTAAGAGTTATATCTTTAAAAAAATTATAAAATAGCTCCCTCGCTAAATTCTGAATTTTAGTGCATTAATTAATTTATTTTTAAAAGAAAAGTGTTAATTTTAATATACAAAAAATAAAACCTCACATGAGTAAGGTTTTATTTTTAATTAAGAAATTTAATCTTTTGGCATTAATACTTGATCAATAACATGAATGACTCCATTTGATGCCATGATATCTGCAGATGTAACATTAGCGTCTCCTATTGTTACTTTTCCATCCTTTATCTTTACATGTAGATTACTTCCTTCAACTGTTGTCAATTCTTGGCCATCTTTTAAATCAGCTGCATTCATTTTACCACTTACTACATGATAAGTCAAAATCTTAGTAAGTTTTGATTTATTTTCTGGCTTTAATAATTCATCAACATCTGACTGAATAGCAGCAAAAGCTGCATCAGTAGGAGCAAAAACAGTAAATGGACCCTCTCCCTGTAAAGTTTCGACTAATCCAGCTGCTTGAACTGCTGCAGCTAATGTTTTTGCTGATGTTGTAGCTATTGCTACAATGTCATTTTGCATTTCATTTTCCATTTTATAATTGATTTATTTAGAAAAAGAATTTTTTCTAATTGTAAAATTCAAAAAAAAATAATAAATATATCTTATAAAATAATGTTTTAAAGTTGCTTATTTCACAGTAATGTTTAATGATCATAAAGTTTTACTATTATGTTTTTAATTTTAAAGTGCAATCATAGATGGGTTAGACAGCCTAAATAATCTAATTTTTTGTGTTAATTTAAATCACAAAGTGAATAATTGTTAATTTTATTAAAATTTATTTAACAATAAAATACTAGTTAATTAAGAATTTCGACACTCACTGTCTAACTAGAAAGATAAACTAAAAAAAACAAGAGTACAATTTCCACTGAATTAAATTTTTTAAAAAATAAAAATAAAATATCGCTATATTAATTTCTAGTTCAAGAAGTACTAATAAATACCGTATGAGTTAAAAAGATCTTGACCATTCAATAATCAATTTATCTTTTAAGCTGACAAGGTGAATAAGTTATCAAATTTTATTATTGAGCTGACAAACCACCATCTATAATTTGAGTGGTTCCTGTAATAAATTGACTGTCATCACTTGCGAGAAATAGAACTAATTTGGCAATTTCTTCAGGTTCGGCATAACGTTTTAGTGGTATAGTTGCTTCAAAATCGCGTTGTGCTTTTTCTGCGTTACCAGATGAAACACCATCTTCAATAGAGCGCATCATTCTACTATTCACAGGGGACGGATTTACCGTATTTACTCGAATTTTCCTTGGTGCTACCTCAATAGCTGCACTTCTCATAATTCCTATAATGGCATGTTTACTAATAATATAAGCACTCATATTGCCCGATCCTAAAATTCCTGCAACAGATGAAGTCATGATGATGCTTCCTCCATCTTTCATGTGAGGGATCGCATATTTATTTCCTAACCACATACCCTTGACATTAATAGCAATAACTTTATCAAAAATTTCTTCAGGATAATCTACTATTGGCTTCACGGCGCCTTCAATTCCAGCATTGTTAAAAAAAATATCAATTTCTCCAAATATTTTAACTGTTTCATCAATGTAATGTTGAACCTCGGGAGCTTTAGTTACATCGGCAACACAATATTTAACGTGTTCACTGTTCAACTCTTTTGTATTTTTTTCAAGGGACTCGCCGTCAAGGTCAACTAACATCACTTTAGCTCCTTCATCTAAAAATAGTTTGGCAGTGATTTTTCCAATACTACCAGCTCCACCAGTTATTATTGCTACTTTATCTTGTAATTTTTTCATTTTCCTTAGTTTTGTAAATTTTTATATCCTTTTGATTTTCATTATCGAATATTACCTTTTGTAAAATATATTTCTATCTAAAAATTTTAAAATGTTTTGATATTTAAACTCATACTATTAATCATAGAACAATTAAAAATTTGATGTTTTATTTTAAATATTTTTTCTTCAATTAAATTACTATTAATGTCTTTTAAACAGTGATAATTTTTATCTTCATTGGAACTGAAAATACTTTTTAATTGATTGTTTACTCCGAGCTTAAAATACTTGAATTGATTATTAGTAATATATTTGATGTTTTTTTATGTTAGCTGCGCGTTTTGAATTGGCTAATATTATTATTCAAGTGTTTACAAAAAAAATATCTGCCTCTTTCTCAAACTATATTTAAGTATAATTTCCATTAGGAAATTCAAAAATATGGGTAAGAAGTTTTTTTTACTTTTATTTTGATGTAACTGTAATTAATGTTTTTTATAAAGTTGATAAATTAGGTTTCAAATGATTGCTTATATTCGTCAAAATTTTACTTTTTACTAGTCATTCTATGTGCTTTTAAAACGCCTGTAATCTCTCCTGAATATTTCTTGTAGAATCTCTCCTGTTTATTGTAGTTCTTTTATCCTCTTTTATTTTCAGTTTTTCTGCAATACCCTTTTCGATAGTCGCCGCAAAAGATAACATTGATAATAAGTAAAATTTATATTGTTTCTTATTTTACGATCTCTTAGTAAATCATTTTTAAAGTAACACTTCACAAGTTATAGTAGAACATTTCTTCTTGAATTTTTAGTACCACTTGAATAAATAGCTATATGATAAAGGTCAATATTTACTGAAGAAATTGAGTTATACAATTATTTTCATTCATTGTCTTATTCACACTTTTAAATATAAAATTATCTTCTTTATATTCCACTTTATGATATACATATCAAGAATTTTAATATGGGAACTATATTTTAAATAAAGACTATAGATTTTGGTTTGATTATAAAATATATTCTATAACTCTCAATTCACAAATTCCTTTAGAATAACTATCTTTGCGCTCTTAAAAAAGTTGATAAAATGACATTACCACAAATTCTTACGCCCGCTGTCGAAAAAGCTGTAAAAGCATTATTTGACGTTACTCTTGATAAAGTTGAATTTCAGACCACACGGAAAGAATTTGAGGGCGATATAACAATGGTCATTTTTCCACTTTTAAAAATGGTAAAAAGCAATCCCGTTGAATTAGGGAATAAAATAGGAAACTATTTAGTTGAAAATTTGACCGAAGTAAGCCAGTTTAATGTGGTATCTGGATTTTTAAATATTGTTATTTCTGACACGTATTATATAGAATTTTTCGCTAAAATAAAAGATAATGACAAGTTTGGTTATGTATCTTCATCCCAAAGCGGTGGCGAAAATGAAAAAGCAATTCTGGTAGAATATTCCTCACCTAATACTAATAAACCCCTTCATTTAGGGCATGTACGTAACAATCTATTAGGTTATTCAGTAGCTGAAATAATAAAAGCGAGTGGGAAAAAAGTATATAAAACCCAAATAATCAATGATAGAGGAATTCATATTTGTAAGTCTATGTTGGCTTGGCAGAAATTAGGAAACGGACAAACCCCGCAATCAACTGGATTAAAAGGAGATAAATTAGTAGGTAACTATTATGTGGCTTTTGATAAAGCTTATAAAGAAGAAATAGCACATTTAATGAATGCTGGTAAAACTGAAGATGAAGCTAAAAAGCAAGCGCCAATTATTTTAGAAGCACAAGAAATGCTTTTGAAATGGGAATCCGGCGATGAAGAAGTTATTAAACTTTGGAAAATGATGAACCAGTGGGTTTATGATGGTTTTGCTATTACATATAAAAATTTAGGAGTCGATTTTGACAAGTATTATTATGAAAGTAATACTTATTTATTAGGAAAAGATGTTGTTCAGATAGGTTTAGATAAAGGTGTTTTCGAAAAAGATCCTGATGGTTCGGTTTGGATTGATTTAACCGAAGAAGGTTTAGATCGTAAAATTGTATTGCGTTCTGATGGAACTGCTGTTTATATGACACAAGATATTGGAACAGCGATTCAACGTGTAAAAGATTTTCCAGATGTTGGCGGAATGGTCTATACAGTAGGAAATGAACAAGATTATCATTTTAAAGTCTTATTCTTAATCTTAAAAAAATTGGGTTTCGACTGGTCTAAAAATTTATTCCATCTGTCTTATGGAATGGTAGATTTACCATCAGGCAAAATGAAAAGCCGCGAAGGAACTGTTGTTGATGCTGATGATTTGATGCAAGAAATGACAGATACGGCTCAGAAAATTGCGGAAGATTTGGGAAAATTAGACAGTTATTCGGAAGAAGAAAAAGCTAAATTATATAACACAATTGGTCTTGGCGCTTTAAAATATTATATTTTAAAAGTAGATCCTAAAAAGCGCATTTTGTTTAATCCAGAAGAATCCGTTGATTTTGCTGGAAATACAGGTCCGTTTATACAATATACTTATGCCAGAATTCAATCTATAATTCGAAAGGCAGATTTTGATTTTACAAATAAATCAGAAATAACTATACTTCATGAAAAAGAAAAAGAATTAGTTAAGCAATTAGAGCTGTTTCCTGAAGTCATCCAAAACGCAGCGCAGCATCATAGTCCAGCGTTGTTAGCCAATTTCACTTATGATTTAGTACGTGCATATAATTCATTCTATCAGGCGGTATCTATATTAGGCGAAGAAGATTTACATAAGAAAATATTCCGAGTACAATTGTCTAAAAAAGTAGCTGATGTTATTGCATCTTCCTTTAAATTGTTAGGTATAAATGTTCCGGAGAGAATGTAATATTATTTACTAAAAAACTTAAAACGACTTCAATATGAGGTCGTTTTTTTGTCGTATAAGTGCCCCGTAAAATCTCCAACTTTGAGGATGGTTTTTTCAGTTTTAAACGGATATAAATAAATGCTTCGACTCGAGTAAATTATTGGTTTATATGATTTTCTTGATTAACGATTATGAGTAGCAAGCACATGTTTTTGATTTAAAAATTACTCTGCAAAGTTTGTGACTTTGAGTACTTGATTTTTAGTTTTTTAATACTTATCGACATTGCCACTTTTCATTATTCGAAAGACATGGTTTGTAAAAAAATTATTTTCTTCCCAATATTACTGTATTGTCCTGATCTCAATCCAGTTTTTTAATATTTCCAAGGTTGAGGATTTTGTGTTCACTGTTTAATCCAAAGAAAGCAATTGTAACATAAATGAAGTGATACCACAACTTATTACATGTTGTAGAACTAACATTAATTTACTCGACACTTTATCCGTTAAAAGCAGCTCACAATCTATTTTTTTTTATTTCAAAAGACCATTAAAATATCCAGCAATTATCTAATGTATCTAATTGCCTAATTATCTAATTAGTTTATCTTTGCATTTCAAAATAAATCAATACTATGTTCGATAATTTAAGCGATAAACTAGACAAGGCCTTTCATATACTTAAAGGTCACGGAAAAATCACCGAAGTAAATGTAGCTGATACGCTAAAAGAAGTTCGTAGAGCCTTGCTTGACGCCGATGTCAACTTTAAGATCGCAAAAGATTTTACCACTAAAGTAAAAGAAAAAGCACTCGGACAGGATGTATTAACAACGCTTCAGCCAGGACAACTGTTAGTAAAACTTGTAAAAGATGAACTAACAGAATTAATGGGTGGTGATGTTGCGGGAATCAATCTTTCTGGAAATCCAACTGTTATCCTTATGTCAGGTTTACAAGGGTCAGGAAAAACTACTTTCTCGGGAAAACTAGCTAATTATCTTTTAAATAAGAAGAACAAAAAACCGCTATTGGTTGCTTGTGATATTTATCGTCCAGCAGCGATCCAACAATTATATGTTGTAGGAGATTCGATAGGAGTTGAGGTTTATTCAGAACCAGAGAATAAAAATCCAGTTGAAATTGCTCAAAATGCAATTAAGCACGCTAAAGCAAATGGATTTAATGTGGTTATTGTCGATACAGCAGGCCGATTGGCTGTTGACGAAGAGATGATGAACGAAATTGAACGTGTTCATAAAGCGATTCAACCGCAAGAAACCTTGTTTGTTGTAGATGCCATGACGGGTCAAGATGCAGTAAATACCGCAAAAACATTCAACGATAGATTAAATTTTGATGGAGTAATCCTAACTAAATTAGATGGTGACACCCGTGGTGGAGCGGCTCTTTCGATAAAAACGGTTGTTAACAAACCAATTAAATTTGTAGGTACTGGTGAAAAGATGGATGCTATTGATGTATTCTATCCTATTCGTATGGCCGAAAGAATTTTAGGGATGGGAGATGTTGTGTCTTTGGTAGAAAGAGCACAGGAACAATTTGACGAAGATGAAGCTAGAAAAATCCAAAAGAAAATTGCTAAAAACGAATTTGGTTTTGACGATTTCCTTTCTCAAATTCAGCAGGTAAAGAAAATGGGTAATATGAAAGACTTGGTTGGTATGATTCCAGGTGCTTCAAAAGCCATGAAAGATGTTGAGATTGAAGACGACGCATTCAAACATATTGAAGCTATAATTCACTCTATGACGCCTATTGAAAGAAGTAAACCTGCAGTTATTGATGTAAAAAGAAAGGCGAGAATTGCAAAAGGTTCTGGAACCAAAATCGAACAAGTCAATCAATTAATGAAACAATTTGAGCAGATGAGTAAGATGATGAAAATGATGCAAGGACCAGGCGGAAAAAACCTAATGAAAATGATGGGTGGCATGAAAGGTGGAATCCCCGGAGGAATGCCTGGAATGAGATAGAGATTCGTAATCAGTGTTCAGTGTTCCGCAATTAGTGTTCAGTTTTCAAGTGATCGGTTTTAAAGGATAAAATATAGCTAACTATTAAATGTGCCAACGGTCAAAAACCAAAAGCCAAAAACAATAATAAATGCAATTATTAGACGGAAAAAAAACAGCAGAAGATATAAAAGTTGAAATCGCTGTTGAAGTACAAAAAATGAAAGATAAAGGGGAAAAAGTTCCTCATTTAGCAGCTGTAATTGTTGGTAATGATGGTGCTAGTTTAACTTATGTAGGAAGTAAAGTTAAAGCATGTCAAAGAGTTGGGTTTGAATCTACTTTAGTTAAAATGCCAAGTACTACTACTGAAGTTGAATTACTAAAAAAGATTAAAGAACTCAATGAGAATGATGAAATAGATGGATTTATTGTTCAGTTGCCTTTGCCAGAGCAAATCAATGAACAAAAAGTGCTTATGGCGGTTGATCCTAGTAAAGATGTTGATGGATTTCATCCAGAGAATTTTGGGAAAATGGCCTTAGACATGAGTACATTTATTCCTGCAACACCTTTTGGAATATTAGAACTTTTAGAGAGGTACGAAGTAGAGACAAAGGGGAAACATACTGTAGTTATAGGTCGTAGCCATATTGTAGGAAGACCAATGAGTATTTTAATGGGTCGTAAAGGTTTCCCTGGAAATTCCACCGTTACTTTGACACATAGCTATACTAAAAATATTGAGGAGATAACGATACAAGCTGATATAATAATTACTGCTTTAGGAGTGCCAAACTATCTAAAAGCCAATATGGTTAAAGATGGTGTTGTGGTAATTGATGTTGGTATTACTCGTGTTCCAGATGAATCTAATGAAAAAGGATATGTTATTACTGGCGATGTGGATTTTGAGCAAGTATGTAAAAAAGCTTCTTATATTACTCCAGTTCCAGGCGGAGTAGGTCCAATGACTATTGCAATGCTTCTAAAAAATACGTTAATTGCGAGAGAAATGAAAAGAAGTAAATAATTTTAAAATTTATATTTACTTGAATTGTAACTTTTCAAAGCAATTAATTAATAATTTACATTTTGTAATTATTGAAATAAATTTTCTTTAATCTAAGATCTAATTAAATAAACACTTCTTAGTGTCTGCCATTCAAATTTAAAAATTTTTTTAAATATAGCCTTTACGTAAGATAAAGGCTTTTTTTATTTTTAAAGTTTAAGATAGATCGCAATTTCTAGTTAATCAAATGGCTCGATTTTTCTAATGCAAGATACTTTTAACTAAACAGCAATATTAAAAATACATTGTAATTGCTATGTTCAAATAATTTGCGAGAATATGAAATATTATTATGATAAATTTTAAAAGTGGAAAGTGATTTATTTTTTATGCAAATATTATTTAAATAACTATAAAATTCAATAAGAGTAAAACTTACCATTCAATAATCACCTCTTTTCTTAAACCTCGGGTCGTCTCTTTTTATGAACTCTGTTCTTCTTTTTACAACAGGTTCTATTTTTGGCAAACTTCCTTCTTCGGTTTTAATAGAAGGTTCTATGAGTTGGTTCATTTCTATTATTTCAGCTTCCGTCAAATCACGATAACGACCTACAGGGATATCAAGCGAAATATTGATGATTCGGATGCGTTTTAAGGCTGTAACTTCATACCCTAAATATTCCGTCATTCTACGAATTTGTCGGTTTAAACCTTGGGTCAAAATGATTTTGAAAGTGGTAGAGCTAACTTTATCTACCTTACATTTTTTTGTAATAGTATCCAAAATAGGAACACCATTTCCCATTTTTTCTATAAAACGATCGGTGATTAATTTGTTTACGGTTACGGTGTATTCTTTTTCGTGGTTGTTTCTGGCACGTAATATTTTATTGACGATATCTCCGTCATTAGTCATGAAAATTAAACCTTCACTGGCTTTATCTAATCGTCCAATGGGGAAAATACGTTTGGGATAGTTGAGGTAATCTACAATATTATTACGTACTTCTAAATTAGTCGTACATTCTATTCCCACCGGTTTGTTGAAAGCAAGATAAACAGGTTTCTCGTTTTTTTCACGGATCAATTTTCCGTCAATACGCACTTCGTCATTTGGCGAAACTTTTGTTCCTAGTTCAGGCACAATTCCATTAATGGTAACGCGACCTTCTTCGATGATTTTATCGGCTTCACGACGTGAACAAAAGCCCGTTTCTCCTATAAATTTATTAAGACGTTTTAGATTTTCTTCCATAATGCAAAAGTAAGTAATTAGAAAATTAGTTAATTAGAAAATTGGTAAATTAATTAAGTAGAAAAATAGAAAATTTGGAATAAGTTTTTCGTTAGCTACAAGAATAAGTAAGTCATAGCAACAATTTCTTGTGGTATTTAGCTGTTGTGGTTTAGTTACTTATATGTTCTTAATTTAAAACTAAACAGCTGTCCTTTACCCTTATAATTTCAAATATTATGAAAGATTATTTTTTAAATCTTAATTGGCTTATACTGCAAAAAATAACGACATTGTTTGCTTCTAATTACGTACTTGATAGCATTTTAGAATATGCATGCGTTTATTCAAATAAAAACGTACTTACTTTTCTATATAAAGCGTCATCATGTAATTTGTGTCCCAATCCTTTTGTTATTTCAAATTGAACATCTTTCCATTGTGCCGCAATTTTTTCCCCTTCTTTGAACAATACAATAGTGTCATCAATATCATGTGCTAAAAAACCTTTAGTTTCCATGTTTGAAACAAATTCCTTTGATGCAAACTGTGCCAAATTTGTATCTAATATTTTTGTGTATTTATTTTCCAAAGCTTTAGTAACTTTTGTATTCAAACTTAAAAGAACAATAAAATTTTTCAAAATAACAGTAAAGTCACTTGGCGCTCCTAAAATAACGATCTTTTTTAAAGTTGGATTTTGATATTTATAATGATAATATAAACTTGTTTTACCACCCATAGAATGACCAATTAGGTAATGAGGTTTATATTTTTTGGCAACAATATTAATAAACGCTGCATAATCAGGTACTGTAAATTCCTTTCCACTTGACAATCCTTGTCCAGGCCCATCGATAGCAATTATGGTACTGCCAGATTCAATAAGATAGGGTAACATTCTCTTCCATCTTGACGAATTACTTTCCCATCCATGAATCAGCAAAATGATAGTTTCACTCCCTTTCCAAATATAAGTTTGGATTATATTATCATTATCAGTGATAATCTCTAGATTCGCTTTCTGTAGGGTTTCAGGAAGTTTATTACTTTCAATTTTTCCTTTTCTAGGTTCGCTAAAATAACAATGCGCTATTTTAATTGCTTTTTTTGGAAACAGATAAATCAATATGTTGATGTAGGATCCAATCGACTTGGTAAGCAAAAAATAAAGTGTTTTTTTCATCAAATAGACTTAATATAATAACCAAAAAAGTCTGCAAAGCAGACCAAATATAATATAAAAAAAAAGTCCCGATGGGTGTCGGGACTTATGTATATCTAAAACTTAGCAAATAATTGATCCATTTTTTCTTTTTCTTCATCAGCAAGCACGCTATCTACTAAAATTCTTCCTGAGTGTTCATCAGTAATGATTTTCTTTCTAGAAGCAATCTCAACTTGAGTTTGTGGTGGTATTGTAAAAAATGATCCTGCAGAGGCACCTCTTTCAATAGATACAACCGCTAAACCATTTCGAACGCTAGTTCTTATTCTAGTGTATGCCTTTAATAAACGCTCTTCAATTAAAGCTTGGTATTCAGCTGATTTCTCAGATAAGAAAGCCTCTTCTTTCGCAGTTTCAGACATGATAGCATCCAACTCCGATTTTTTATGCTTTAAGTGATTAGATTTTTGCTCTAATCTTTCTTTTGAACTTGAAATTACTTCTTTCTTATGCTCAATAGAAGCCTTCATTTCTTTAATTTGTTTTTCAGACAATTGAATTTCAAGTTCTTGAAATTCAATTTCTTTGGTCAGCGAATTAAATTCTCTGTTATTACGTACCGTTTCTTGCTGCTTAGTATATTTTTTAATAGATTCTTTATGCTCATCAATGGCATTCTTCTTTATTTTGATATTATTCTCAGCAACTTCAAGCTCTCCTTTTAATTTTTCTGCACGTATGCTTAAACCAGCCACTTCATCTTCTAAATCTTCTACTTCTAAAGGAAGTTCTCCTCTTACGTTTCTAATTTCGTCAATTCTAGAGTCAATAAGTTGCAAATCGTAAATCGCTCTTAACTTGTCTTCAACACTTAATTCTTTCGTATTCGCCATATTCTATAAGTACTTAACTGGATTTGAATTTTCTTCTGATAAAATAACGGCAAAATTAAGGATTTTTTTTCGAAGATACTCTACAATATAATTTTTTGTATAGCGTTCGCTTTCAAAATGTCCAATATCGGCCAATAAAAGTTTGTTTTCGGCTTCATAAAACTGATGATACTTTAAATCAGCAGTCAAATAAGCATCGGCTCCAGCTTGAATTGCATTTTTTATGGCAAAACTTCCAGCACCGCCAAGCACTGCTATTTTTTTTATTTCTTTATCTATAAAGTTGGAATGCCTAATGCCATCAGCTTGCATCTTATCCTTGACAAAAAGCAAAAATTCTTTTTCTTTCATTGGCATCTTTAGCTCGCCAATCATTCCCAAACCAATATTTTGATGTTGGTTTTGCAGCTCGTAAATTTCATAAGCTACTTCTTCATACAGATGACTTGCAAACAATGCTTTTAGGATTTTATTTTCTAAATGTTTCTCAAATGTAACTTCGATCTTTACTTCCTCTGTTTGCACAAATTCAAATTTGCTTCCTAATTGCGGATCGCTATTTTCGTTGCCCATAAACGTCCCAATTCCTTTTGAACTAAAACTACAATCTTTATAATTCCCAATATTTCCTGCACCAGCATTAAAGAGCGCGTTTCTAACTTTTTCTGCGTTTTCTGGAATAGTAAAAGTTACTAATTTATAAATGAAATTTTGTTTTGGGATAAGCACCTTAGTATTAATTAAACCAAGCGCATCACAGAAAATTTTATTTACGCCATATTGATGATTGTCTAAAGCGGTGTGAACTGCATAAATAGCGATATCATTTTTTATAGCTTTTATAATAGCACGTTCTACATAATTTTTACCTGTAATTTTCTTTACCCCAGAGAATAAAATAGGGTGGAAGCAAACAACCAAATTGCATTTTTTGATAATTGCTTCATCTATTATGCTTTCTAAAGCATCATGACAAACGAGTATGCCTATGGCCTCTACGTCTTGGTTTCCCACCAATAATCCTACATTATCAAAATCTTCAGCATAGGCGAGCGGTGCCATTTCTTCAAGTATATATATAATTTCTTTTATTTTCATTTTATAGTTAAAGATGTTAATTTGATTTTGATAAGAGCAAATGTGATAGTCAAAGGTTTAATGTCCCTTTAGTAAATCGTAAAAATTTTAATTACAATCATAAAAAGATTGATTTTAATTTTTATCAATAAAATTAAATTTACTAAAACAGCAAGATCAAATATAATTCATTTACTGAAATAAAAAGGATTAAATTCGTCAATTCAGCTCAAATTACTACTTTCGCAATATGAATTTAATTAGAAAAATACTCTTTCCATTTGCCATTTTATATGGTATTATAACGAGTATTCGAAACTTTCTCTTTGATAAAGATATATTAAAATCATACTCTTTTGATTTGCCCATTGTTGTCGTTGGTAATCTCAGTGTTGGCGGAACTGGAAAAACGCCGCAAATTGAATATTTAATTCGATTGTTAAGTGACAACTATAAAATTGCTACACTAAGCCGAGGTTATAAAAGAGGATCAAAAGGCTATATTTTAGCAGATAAAAATGCCAATGTAAAACTCCTAGGCGACGAACCTTTCCAATTTTTTGAAAAATTTAAAAACATACAAGTTGCCGTAGATGCTAATAGAAAAAATGGAATTGAACAATTGCTTTCGCAAAAAGAAAAGCCGGAAGTTATATTACTAGACGACGCTTTTCAGCACCGCAAAGTTAAAGCTGGATTTTATATATTATTAACTTCTTATGGCGATCTCTATTCACAAGACTTTATTCTTCCAATGGGCAATTTGCGCGAGAGTAAAAATGGAGCTAAAAGAGCAAATATTGTTATAGTTACTAAATGTCCCGCTACTCTTTCAGTTGAAAAACAGGATAGCATCAGAAATCAGTTAAAACTTTCTGCTAAGCAAGAATTATACTTTACTTTTATAGCTTACAACGAGTTTATCTTTGGTGAAAACCAAAAAATAAAAGCAAGCAAAATTCAGGTAAATTCTAAACTATTAGTAGCTGGAATTGCTAAACCACAGCCTTTTTTCACTTACCTAAAAAATATAAATGATGTTTGCTTGTCTTTTCCAGACCATCATAATTTTACAGATAAAGACATTTTAGAAATTAAAAAATTAGCTCAAAATAAAATCATTATTACAACCGAAAAAGATTATGTGCGATTAAAAGGAAATTTGCCAAGTGAACAGCTTTTTTATTTACCTATACAAAGTAAATTTGTTGCTAACAATGACAATTCGGGTAATAATTTTGATAAAACAATTTTAAATTATGTGGGAACAAGTTCAAGAAACCGTTAATTATATTAACGACAAATTTAATTTCAAACCAGAATATGGTATAATCTTGGGGTCAGGATTAGGAAGTTTTACTGATGAAATGAAAATAGTGCATACATTGCCTTATAATGAAATTCCTAATTTTCCAGTATCAACAGTGCAAGGTCATAAAGGTGCGCTGGTTTTTGGTACAATTGGAGACAAAACAGTAGTTGCTATGCAAGGACGATTTCATTTTTATGAAGGATATTCTATGACAGAAGTTACGTTTCCTGTTCGAGTAATGAAATTTTTAGGTGTTCAAAAATTAATTGTTTCTAATGCTTCTGGTGGTGTAAATCCGGCTTATAAAGTTGGTTCTATTGTCTTGATTACAGATCATATTAATATGACACCAGAGCATCCGCTTCGTGGTAAAAATGACGAGCGTTTTGGTCCACGATTTGTAAATATGAGCGAGCCTTATTCTAGAAAAATGATTGCTAAGGTAACAGCCATTGCTCAGAATTTAAATATTGAGGTTTATGAAGGAATTTATTTAGGACTACAAGGACCAACATTTGAGACCTTAGCCGAGTATAAAATGGTTAAAATTCTTGGTGCAGACTGTGTAGGAATGTCTACTGTTCCAGAGGTAATTGTAGCGCGTCACATGGATTTAGAGACTTTTGGTGTTTCTGTAATTACTGATATGGGAAATGAGGAAAGCATCGGAAGTATTTCACATGATGAGGTTCTCGAAGCTGCAAAAGAAGCAGAACCTAAAGTAAGAAAGCTTATAAGAGAATTGATTGTAAACTATTAGTTTTAAATATTTTGTGCAATTACAGTATAAAAATCTTCTGGAATGAATGGCTTAGTTATTACTTCATTCATTCCAAAAGATAATAGCATCTCGCGATTTTCATGCAGAGATATTGCTGTAAGTGCTATAATGGGCGTTGTCTTATCAAATGATCGAATTAGTTCTGTAGCAATAGTTCCATTTATACCAGGTAAATGGACATCCATCAAAATCATATCATATTTATTTCTTCGAACTTCCTCAACTGCATCTTCACCATTATCAATCATTTTGCAAATAACTTGTTTGTTTTCAAGCATTTTTTTGGTAATCATTTGATTGATTTTGTTATCCTCAACCACTAATATTTTTTTATCTTTCAATTTAGAAATATAATCAAACTGTAATACTTTTTGTATCTCTATTGGGATTTCACCTTCCTTAAATGCTAATTTGAATGAGAATGTAGAACCTTGACCCACAATACTTTTTAATTTTATCTTTCCACCCAATATCTTAACTAACTTTTTAACAATGGTCAGTCCTAGTCCAGTACCACCATATTTGCGATTAACTTCAATAGAACCTTGTGAAAAGCTATCAAAAACACTCGATATTTTGTTTTCAGGAATTCCGATTCCAGTATCAGAAATTTCAAAGTAAATACATGTTGTGTCGTTTTCACTCTTGTGTACATTAATTATGACTGCAACGGAGCCATCTTTAGTAAATTTTAAAGCATTATTGATAAGATTTAAAATAATCTGAGATAATTTTGTTGGATCACCTATTAAGAATTCTGGGATAGCTGAATCTATATTTAATGTCAAATTATTATTATTTATCGAGGCTAATTCTTTTAAAGAATTGTGTATTCCTGTTATTAATTTTTTAAGATTAAAATTTATCAGTTCTACTTCACTATTATTAGATTCTATTTTATTGATTTCTAATATCTCATTAATAAATTTGGTAAGATAGTCACCAGAAAATTTTAATGATGTTAAATAATCTAGTTGTCCTTTTTTAGGTTTTTCTTCGAGTAATAAATGCGTAATCCCATTTATAGCATTTAATGGTGTACGTAGTTCATGGCTTACTGTCGAAAGAAATTCAGATCTAGCCTTTGAAGCTTTTTCTGCTTTATTTTTAGCGATTTCTAGTTCACTATTTTTTTCTTTCAGTAATAAATTGGAGTGATTCCTGATAATGTTATTCTTATATAATGCCAAACTTAGTAATGATAAGATGGAAATAAGTGCTATTGCTAATATACTAACGAGCTTAGAGAATTTATTAGTTTTCTCTTGGTCTTTAATTGTGTTATTGGTTTGTATAATTTCCTTAAGTCTCTCTGATTCTTTAAATTTGGTATAATCATCTATACCGAGTCTAGTGCTATTCAAAATTGAAATGCGTTCTTTTAAATTAAGATGCTGTTTCAAATATAAATAAGCATTTTTTTTATCTAAAATATTTTCGTGAGCAATACTAAGTGCAAGTAATATGCTAGATCGCTGTTCAAGATTTTCAGTTGTATTATTTAATTCTAAAGCTTTGTTTAAATAATTTATGGCTAAATTATTTTTCTTACTTTGAATTTCAATACTTCCTATCTGATATAGAGATTCTATTTTTGCGTATAAGATAGATTCATTGGTCGGTTTTATACTAATAGCCGTAAATATAGTTTTTGCAAAATTTAATTTATTTTTTGCTTTATATAAGATTGCTTTTTGCAGATTGAGCAATGCTGAACTGTCAGGTATGTTTAAAAGAGAATGTATAGTTTTGGCTTTTTCAAAATAAAGAGCCGAGGTGTCTATTTTATGTTTTGCAAAATAACTTAAACTGAGATAGTAATAGGTGGCTAGTTGCTTCGAATTTGGTTCTAAATTATTATAAAGGGCCGCGCTTTTTAAAAGGGATCCAATAGCATCATTATATTTATTTAGTTCAAAGTAAAGTTTTCCAAGATTATAATTTTCTGATGCCTGTTCTTTGATGTCTTTGGAAGTTTCTGCTATAATTATAGCAGTTTGCGCTTGTTTTAAAGCCTCGTTATATTTGTTATTAACAACTAATGGAAAATTCGAGTTACTATAAAAGGCAAGACTATCTATAATCTCAGGAGTTTGAGAAAATAGTATAGTTTGAGAGAACAGCAAATAAACGAAAAGCCATTTCATTTTTTACCACTTTATTTTGATGATAATTCTTATTGATCATTTTTCTTACTTGTCAAAAGAATTAAATCTATTAATCGAGAGGAATATCCTATTTCATTATCATACCACCCTACTACTTTTACCATTTTTTCGATAACCGAAGTGAGTTGCGCATCAAATATACAGGAATTTCTATTCCCTATTACATCAACAGATACAATAGGATCTTCAGTATAATCCAAAATTCCTTTTAATGTAGTTTTTGCTGCTAGTTTGAAGGCTGCATTTATTTCGGCAATGGTCACCTGTCTTTTAACATTAAACGTTATATCTGTTAGGGAACCATCAGGAACAGGAACTCTAATTCCGCAGCCACCAATTTTCCCTTCAAACTTAGGGAATATTTTGGTCAAAGCTTTTGCAGCTCCAGTTGTAGTAGGCACTATAGACTGACTCGCACCGCGAGCGCGACGTAAGTCTTTATGTGGTTGATCGTGCAAACTTTGATCAGTAGTAAAAGAGTGAATTGTGGTAATATAGGCCTGCTTAATGCCACAAAGTTCATCAATGACCTTCATCATTGGTGCCGCATTATTTGTTGTACAGCTAGCATTTGAAATTATGGTTTCAGTGCCATCAAGAATTCCTTCGTTAACGCCAAGAACTACTGTTTTTATAGTATCAACTTCAGATGGAGCCGATAAAATTACTTTTTTGGCTCCAGCCAAAATATGAGCATTTAGTTCCTCAAATGTTTTAAATTTTCCCGTTGATTCAATCACAAAATCAATAGTATTACTTTTCCAATCTAGGTTTGCGATTTTTTTTTCATGAAAAAATAAATAGTGTTTTCCATCAACACTGATTCCTTTTTCATCATAACTAACAGTGTGAGGCAAGACACCGTGTATACTATCATATTTTATTAAATGAGCCATCGTTTTAGTATCTGCGATATCATTTATAGCAATGACTTCAATTTCTGGATGGTTAATTAATAATCTAAATAAATTTCTACCTATTCTACCAAAACCGTTTATTGCAATTCTTATTTTCACCTTATTTTTATATTTACTGACTTTTTTGAACTCAAAAAATTTATAGAATATGTTTCTGCGCTTTGTAAGATGAACGAACTAATGGTCCGCTTTCCACATGTCGAAAACCAAGTTCTAAACCAAACTTCTCATATTTTTCAAATTGTTCAGGGGTAATAAATTCTTTGACAGGTAAATGTTTTTTACTAGGTTGTAAATATTGACCTATAGTGACAATATCAACATTTACAGCCCGTAAATCACGCATTGTTTGATAAACCTCTTCTTCGAGTTCACCCAAACCAAGCATAATTCCCGACTTTGTTCTATTAATACCTTTTTCTTTTAAATAGCGTAAAACCTCTAGGCTTTTATCATATTTTGCTTGAATTCTCACTTCGCGAGTCAGCCTACGTACAGTTTCTACATTATGTGAAACGACTTCAGGATTAGCCTCTACAATACGATCAATATTTCTTTCATTTCCCTGAAAATCGGGAATTAGAGTTTCTAACGTTGTATTGGGATTCATTCTTCTAATGGCTTTTACCGTCTCAATCCAAATTATAGAACCGCCATCTTTTAAATCATCTCTATCTACACTAGTAATTACTGCATGTTTGATATTCATGATTTTTATGGATCTAGCTACTTTTTCTGGTTCATCCCAATCAACCGTTTCTGGTCGTCCTGTTTTGACACCACAAAAACCACAAGAACGAGTACATATATTTCCTAGAATCATAAACGTTGCCGTCCCTTCTCCCCAACACTCACCCATATTAGGACAACTACCCGATGTACATATTGTATTAAGGCTATATTTATCTACTAAACCACGAAGTTCAGTGTATTTCTGACCTATCGGGAGTTTTACTTTCAACCATTTTGGTTTACTAACAGGCAGCTCAGTTTTATTAACGGTTGTAACAGCTAAAGTATTTTCTAAAACAGTTTCCATATATCATTTTTCAGATTGCAAAGATAAGGAATGTACTTTATTTGTTCATTGGTTTAGCATTTTATTTAAACAAAATTCATTAGTTATTTAGGAGCAGCTGTTTTAGTTCTTTCATTAGCATGCGGTCCTGCTTTCGCCTTGACCTCTCCGTTTCATTGCGAAGATATCTCCTGACGCTTCGGGATCATCAGGGCTATGTAGCGCCTCCACTAATTCTAAAGTTCGATTGTTATAAATTAAAAATAGTTGTTTAAGTCTTTAATGAGTTTTAACATATTGTAATATCCCCTAAGTTTTATTGATTATCAAGTTTTTATTAATGCCAACAACATGGTTAATTTATTTTTTAGTTATCATTATGTTTAAAAGTAAAGAGTCCTATAGCTTCTAATCTCTGGATTCAAAAGAGGTTGTTCTTAATTTTTACTAATCAAAATTCAATAATGTTTAAAGAGGTTAAAATAAAAAAAACAGCACCTTATGATGCTGCTCTAAAACTTTATAAGAAAATTATTATTGCATTTGTACTGAAATAGGTAAGTTGTAGGCTGTGCGAATTGGCAGACCACCTAACATTCCTGGAGTCCATTTAGTGCGTAAGGATTTCAACACGCGTACTGCTTCTTTTCCCAAACCATAGCCTGAATCTTTTAACACTTTAATATCCGACATTTTACCGTCTTTTTCGATAACGAAAGAAATGAAAATACGGATCGTTTCTACACTTTCTATCTCTGGTTTTTCGAAATTATTACCAACATACAAATAAAATTTATTAATGCCACCAGGATATTCAGGTAGCTTGTCTAAAGAAACAGTATTAACAATGGCATTTCCATTATCTATTGCAGGATTTGCATTACCCGCTGATCCATTACTCTCTGAAAAAGATGAATTTAAGCTAATAATTCCTGAGCCATCTGTGTCTGGAGAAACAATTGTTTTATCTTTAATGTTTTTTGCAATATCAGGAGTGGCTAAAGCGGCTTGGACGATCTGAGGTTTGCGCAATTGAACCATTTTTACAATTTCAGTAGTGGCTATGCTTTTTACAGCTGGAAGTGCTTCAATAGGCTTAGGCACATTAGGTTTAATTTTAGACAGTTGCACAATGTGATCAATTATTTCAGGTGCTGATGTGGCAACTGCTGTGTCAGGACTAAAATAATGTATTACTTTAGGAATTGTCATTAGTAAACACAAAAGCATAACACCAGAAATAAGTGCAATCAAAGAAGTTTTAGCGCTATCTTGACGCAATTTATAGGCACCATATTCTTTATTCCTATTTTCAAAAACAAGATCAATCCAGCCGGTTTCGTAAATACTTAATTTAGACATAATAAGTGGTTTTAATGGTTAAGTATTATTATTATTATCATAAGTAAACTTTTTATTAAATTCTAACGTATAATTAAGATTTTTGTTATCAAAATTTTAATTATTTTTATAATTATGTAAGTTAAATATAAGATATTTTATAATACTTATGTATTTTTATCACAAGAGTAGTTTTCTCTTATTAACTCTAAATCACAGAATAGCTATAACGTATAATAGTACATTAATTAGAATCTTTGAAATGTGAAATTTAGTTATTAGATAAATCTATATATAAATTACCTTTTATTACGAATAATTTCGGCCAGAAGTTTTTTAGCGCGAAGTAGTTTAACTTTGACATTGCTTAATGGCTCACCAATTTTCGTTGCTATTTCTTGATAACTTAGCTCTTGAAAATAACGCAATTGAATGACCTCTTGATAATGTGGTTTTAATTCTTTGATAAATTGTAATAAGCGGGACAGGTTTTGTTCAGTAATTAATTCATCTTCTGCAGAAGGAGTAGTGTCTGCAATGTTATATGCTTGTTGATTTTCTTCGTTGGTAATATCGATAAATAAACTAGATTTATTTTTACGCAACAAATCAATATGTACATTTTTAGCAATAGCGATTAGCCAAGTATTAAACTGAAATTCGGGATTGTAGGTAGCTATTTTATCAAATGCTTTTGAGAAAGTTTCAATAGTAATATCTTCTGCATTAGTTTCATTTTGGGTTCGGAGTAGCATGAAACCGTAGACTTCATTCCAGTATTGATTTAATAGAAAAGTGAAGGCCGTTTGATCACCTTTTTTCGCCTTCTCTATTTGATTTTTTATCTCCACTGGACCGGTTTTGAAATTATATTTTTAAAAAAAACATTTAATTGTGTAAAAATGAGTATAAATTCAATTATTGGATAAAAATAGACAACATCTTTCTCTTTAAGTTTTGCTGCTGAAAATCCTATAATGAGCCAAGTTATTAAATATCGTATTCCTATTAAACTGACTACAAGAATCCATTCATACTGGAATGCTAATAAAACAATTGGAACTAGCAAAAACAGCAATTGTGAAAAATAAAAAATCCCAAGTTGAACTTTATCAAACGTTTTATAATATGTAGCAGTAGCAAAATGTCTTCTCTTTTGTATGATCCAATCTTTATAAGTAATTTTTGGTTTAGAGAGTGTAAAACTCTCAGGCAGATAAGCAATCGTTGTATTTTTGGCATTTGCAGCTTCATTAATAAACAAATCATCATCACCTGAGCGTACTTGTATATGAGAAATAAATCCATTTACATTAAAAAACTCTTCTTTTTTATAAGCTAAATTTCGTCCAACGCCCATGTATGGATGTCCAGCTTTAGCCCATGAAAAATATTGAATTGCAGTCAATAAGGTCTCAAATCGTATTATTTTATTTAAAAAAGAATTAGCAATTTTTTCATATTTCCCATATCCTAAAACTATCGTTTTCTGCATCGTAAATTGTGAACTCATCGCTGTAATCCAATCTTTAGAAGTAGGATAACAATCAGCATCAGTGAATAATAAATATTCTTTTTTTGCTGTTTTTATTCCTAATGTCAAAGCATATTTTTTATTGCCCCAAAAAGCTTCATTATTTTTAACTTTTACTAAACGAATGTTGGAGTATTGCTTTTCATAAGTTTCAAATATTTCTAATGTATTATCGCTAGAAGCATCGTCAATTAATATGATTTCAAAATCAGGATAATCTTGTTCTAGTAGTAAAGGAATAAAATTAGCAACATTTTCTGCTTCATTTTTAGCACAAACTATTACAGAAACAGAAACTTTCTTTGGAGTGATCGATTGTGCTTTGGCAAAGGCAAACTTGCTAAAAACAATTAAATAAAATAAAATTTGAACCGCAACAATAGCAACAAAAAAGTAAAGAATAATGATAAGCATCGGAGTTCTATTTTCAGGTGGTTCTCAATTTTTAATAAAGTGCAAAGGTATAAAATTCAAGGAGGAATTATAAATTAAACTATTATCAATTTGAAGAGCATTTTGAAGTAGGATAATATCTATTTTAAATCTAAAGTTTTTATCAATTATATCGTTGAATGTTAGATCACATTTACCTCTGCTTCAATGTAAATACCAAACTTTTTATAAATAGTCTCTTGAATATTCTTTGACACCTCTAAAATTTCCTGACCAGTTGCATTGCCATAGTTTACTAAAACTAAAGCTTGGTTTTTATGTATTCCAGCATCGCCAAATCGTTTTCCTTTAAAACCTGCTTGTTCAATAAGCCAACCAGCTGGAACTTTAACTTCGGTTTCAGATATATCATAAAACTTCATCTCTGGAAATTGTTGCTGAATTTTTATAAAATCAGTTTTTTTCAAGATGGGATTTTTAAAAAAACTACCGCTGTTTCCTAGTTCTTTTGGATCTGGTAATTTACTTTTTCTTATGGCAATAACAGCATTACTTATTTCTTTTAGTGTGGGACTGCTAATATTGTTTTTAGTTAATTCATTTATAATATCTCCATAAGAAACATTGATTTTATGTTCTTTTTTAGTTAGTTTATACACTACCGACGTAATTATATAATGATCTTTTACCTCATTTTTAAAAATACTTTCTCGATACCCAAAATTACATTCCTCTTTAGTAAACGTTTTAAGTTCTTGATTTTTTATTGCTACCGCTTGGCAAGAAACAAAAGTGTCCTTTATTTCAGTTCCGTAAGCACCTATATTTTGAACAGGAGTTGTTCCCACATTTCCAGGAATTAGTGACATATTTTCTAATCCACCATAATTATTTTCAATGGTATAGAGTACAAAGTCATGCCAGTTTTCGCCAGCTTGACTCTCTACCCAAACAAAATTTTCATCTTCAGCTATTACCTTTTTGCCTTTTAAATCAATATGAATTACTAATGCATCGATGTCTCTTGTCAAAAGCATATTGCTTCCTCCACCTAAAATAAATATATTTTGAGCTCTATTTTGTTGTAAAATTAATTGTAATTCTTCAACAGATTGAACAGCTATAAACTGCTTTGCTTTAGCTTCAATGCCAAAAGTATTATGATTTTTTAAAGAATATTGATGTTGAATTTCCATGAAAATGCGTTTTTTTTAAGCTCGATCAAAAGTAATAATTTTAATGTAGTTGTGTACTCTTTCATTTAAAAATGAAAAGAGTATAATTATTATAGTGCGCTTTTTAATAGTTTTCAGCAAGTCTACCTTCTATAAATAAAATCTTAGAAATATCGTTTTACATGTAAAAAACGGATTAAGCACGATTTGCTTCTATCATTTCATGGTATTTAGCAGAGATAATTTTCATGTTAGTTTTATAGTTAGCATTAGCTTCCACAAATGCTCTATTGTTAATAACTGCTTGTTTACGATGATTTTTATTAGTAAAAGACCACATTATTTCATCAGCAAGACTTTTAAAATTATCGATTTGAACTAAGTTTCCATTTTCTTGATGTTTGATCCAACATCTATTTCCTGATATATCTGTTACTATAGGATAACAACTGCACGCCATAGCCTCAAATAATGATGATGAAACTCCCTCGGTTATTGGCATACTGATGTATATATTTGATTCTTGAAGTAATTGAGGTAATTCTGAATTGAGAACTCGACCAGTAAAAATCACTTTATGCTCTATACTAAGATCCTTTGCCAATTGCTTTAGAGTAGAAATTTGTGTTCCATCACCAACGATGGTAAGTTTAAAATCAACTCCTTGTTGATGTAAAATATGAAATGCTTTCAGAATAGTTTTATGACCGTATTCAGGCGATAAAGAACGTGTTACGATGGCACAAATTTTATTAGTATCTGATATATTGTGATTCGTAAAGTTATTGAGATTGATTCCCTTCGGTAGAACTAGAACTTTACTCATATCAACGTTAGCTTTTTTCATAGAAATGGTCATCACTAATCCCCACGCATGAATTATATCTGCGTTTTTGAAAGCATAATGCTGTATTATTTTTTTTAACGGTAAAGTAAATGAGTCTTTTGGCCATAAATCAGTTTGACCTTGTTGTGCTATTGCCACTGGTTTTACACCTGACAAGACAGCAAGAAAACCATAGCTAGTTGTTCTTTCTGCAATAACCATATCTGGTTTTTCTCTAGCAATGATTCTTTTTATTTTAATGAGAGCAAATAGAAATTCTATTGTTCGTAAAATACGATTTATCTTTGTGTGATTCGGTGTTTTTAATTCCCAAGAGAATACTTCAAAGTTGCCAAATTCTTTTAAGCCGTTCATCCAAGTGATTGCATCGGGTCGAAATGATTCTCCTAGAAAAAATATTTTCCTTTTTTTCATTTCGATTAAATTACTCTGAAGTTAATGCACGATTGATAAAGTCATTTAAAGGTTTTAACACAATTAATTTTTGGCTCATAACAGCAACAAAATCTTTTTTTGTCGCAGCTGAAATATCAATTTCCTGCACAGATTCAAAGCTTTTTAATTTAAGGAAATCTATTGCTGGATGTTCTTTTTCATAACCTCGTGGCGGATTTTTTAACGTATTTTTTTCCTCGCGAGCAAAATCGCCAAATTCTCTTGTAAAATCTTTTTCATCAAGAATTTCTTGTAGATCATCGTAAAAGAAAGCTATTTCTTTTCGTATTTTTTTTAAATCTTCTGCTTCTGGAACATATAATCCACCTGCAATAAAGCTCGCTCCTTTTTCAAGATGAATATAATATCCGGAACGATTTTGACCTTTAGCACCTGACGAAAACCAAAAACTTAAGTGTGTTTTATAAGGTGTTTTATTTTTAGAAAATCGAATATCACGATTAATTCTAAAAGTACATTTTTTTGCTTCGAGCATTTCCAGCGAGGGATCGAGTGGTTTTAAAGCATCAAGTAATTCACTTGCAGATTGTAAATAATCTTTTTTAAATTCTTCATATCGCTTTTTGTTTTCTAAAAACCAATCTCGATTATTATTAGCTTTTAGATCAACTAAAAATTGAAGTGTATCTTTAGACAGCATAATAACTATTGTATTTGTGTTCTTAAATCGACTTCACTTACAAAACCAGATTGTCTCCATTTAACTTCTTTATTATCATATAGTAATAAGGTAGGAAGTTCGCTGATTTTCATTTCATCCATTAAAGTTTTGTTTTTATCAGCATCAACTCTAATAATTGTTACGTTATCAGCAAATTCAGTTTGCATTGTTTTGATGTAAGGAGCCATTTTTTTACAAGGCGCACACCATTCTGCGTAGAAATTAATGAGGACTTTCTTGTCAGAATCTATTAATTTGTTATATTCTTGGATGCTCATGCCACTTGCTTTATTGCTAGGTTTTGATAAACCTGCAGCGTCCCATTTCAAAATCCCACCTTTTAATTGATAGATATTTGTAAAACCAAGTTCAGATAATTTTTCTATAGCACTTTGACTTCGTCCGCCACTTTTACAGTAAACAAAAACAGGTTTAGTTTTGTCTAATTTGCTTGTACCTTCAACAAAGGTATTTCCTAACCAGTCAGAGTTTACTGCTTGATCGATATGATCAGATGAAAATTCAGCTGGAGTTCTTACATCTAAAATTTGAGGATTTGATGTCGCTGTTATCTTTTCTGAAAAAGTTTTAGCATCAATAGTTTCACTGTTTTTAGCAGTTTGACCATTACAGGATAAAATTATAAAAGATATAATTGCGAGTATTTTTGGATTAAATTTCACGATAAAATTGTTTATGATTAATTATGTAAAAGTAAGTCTTTTTTCAGATTTGAAATCTTCTGGCTTATTAAATAAAAGTTATAAATTAAAAATTTTATAACTTTGATGTGTTGATTTTAGAATGATCTCTGTACGCTTGGGATGCGTGTCGGTTATAAAAAGCTGACCAAAAGTTTCATTATTGACCATTTCAATTATTTTGGCAACCCTGTTTTCATCTAACTTATCAAAGACATCATCAAATAATAAGATAGGTTTTACACCGCTTTGTTTTTTCAAGAATTCAAATTGCGCCAATTTTAAGGCAATCAAATAAGATTTTTGTTGCCCTTGAGATCCAAATTTCTTTATTGCATAATTATCAATTTCAAAGGATAAATCATCTTTGTGAATGCCTACGCTAGTATATTGTAAAACTCTGTCTTTAGTCAAACTCTCATTCAAAAGCTGAGATAAATCTTTTTCAAATAAATTACTTTCGTAAACTAATTGAACGGTTTCTTCAGACCCTGTTATTGCTTGATGATGTTTGTTAAAGATGGGAATAAATTGTTCTATAAATTCTTTTCGCTTTTCAAAAATATATTGTCCATATACGGTAAGTTGCTCATTATATATAGACAAAGTATCATTATCGAAAACCTGATTTAATGAAAAGTATTTTAATAGCGCATTTCGCTGACTAATAACTTTTTGATATTGTATTAATTGCTGTAAATAATTGGGATTTAATTGCGAAATAACATTATCAAGAAATTTGCGTCTTGTTTCACTGCCTTCAACAATTAAGTCTCGATCAGCGGGCGAAATTATCACCAAAGGAATAAATCCAACATGATCAGAAAATTTATCATACGCTTTGCCATTGCGTTTTAATATTTTTTTTTGTCCTTTTTTTATGCTGCATATAATTTCCTCTGTTCTATCATTTTTATAAAAGTTGCCATCAATCACAAAAAATTCCTCACCATGTTTAATATTTTGCACCGCTAAGGGATTAAAATAACTTTTACCGTATGACAAGTGATATATAGCGTCTAGAACATTGGTTTTACCAATTCCATTTTTACCTACAAAACAATTAATTTTGCTATCAAATTCGAAATTTGCCTCAGCAAAATTCTTATAGTTGAAGAGTGAAATATTTTTTAAATGCATTTTGAATATTACTGATATTTAGAATTTTAATGTTCTAAAATCGATTTTTAAAAGAGCGTGCAAATTATCGAAAAATTTTGAGAAAAAATATATTTCATGTGCTTTCGATAATTATTATTTTGCTATTTTGAGGAAAGAGATCTCAATTATAACTTTTTTTAATATAAAGACATATTTTATGCGTGAATTTGAATAAAAATTTTATTTTTGCGCTTCACTAAATTAAAAAAAATGGCAACGTACAATAAACGAGGATATAAAGCACCAAAAGAAAAAGAAGTAAAAGATGACGCATTAACAGCTAGTGTTATTGATGAGAAAGATAGTGCAACTGCTGAGGTATTTTCAACATTAGATCATGGAGCTAATGTAGCGGAGGATTGGGTAGCTAAAAATCAAAAAATCATTATTGGTTTAGTTGCTGCAGCTGCTATTTTTACGATTGGTTATTTAGGATATCAACGTTTTATCGCTGCACCACAACAAGAGGAAGCAGCAAATGAAATGTTTGTTGCACAACAAAATTTTCAAAAAGCAACAGATGGTGTTTCTAGCGACTCATTATATAAATTGTCTCTTAACGGATCTGAAGGTAAGTTTGGATTTTTGAAAATAGCTGATGAATACTCGGGAACTGATGCTGGAAATTTAGCTAATTATTACGCAGGAATTGCGTATTTAAACACTGGAAAATATACCGAAGCAATTGATTATCTAAATAAATTTAATTCAGATGATATTGTGTTAAATGCTTTAGCAAAAGGCGCAATAGGAGATGCTTATTCTGAAAAAAATCAACCCAAAGAGGCTTTAGATAATTATGTAAAAGCTGCTGAGTCTAATAAAAATGATTTTACTACTCCTCGTTTTTTATTAAAAGCTGGAAAAGTTGCATTAACTTTAGGAAATAAAACGGATGCTTTAAAATATTTTACGGATATTAAAGATAATTACGATGCTTCACCAGAGGCAGCTACAATTGATGTACTAATAGGATTGGCTCAATAGCAAAAAGGATTTAAGATTGAACATGCAAGTGAGTCGCTTTTTAATTTCAAAATGTTATCTTTAACATTGCTAAATATAAATCTGAATTTAAAAACTAGAAACTAATGGCTACTGTAAATAAAAATTTATCTGAGTACGACAAAAATACAATCCCAAGCGCGAAAGCTTTTCGGTTTGGGATTGTTGTTTCAGAATGGAATGAAACTATTACTGAAGGACTTTGTAAGGGAGCAATCCAAGCATTATTAGAAAACCAGGTACCTGCACATCATATTGTACGATGGAATGTTCCAGGAAGCTTTGAACTTATTTATGGTTCGAAAAAAATGTTGCAAACACAAAATGTTGATGCTGTTATTGCCATAGGATGCGTGATTCAAGGGCAAACTAAACATTTTGATTTTGTTTGTGAAGGTGTTACTCAAGGAATAAAAGATTTGAATGTACAAACTGATATTCCAGTTATTTTTTGCGTGTTAACGGATAATACTATGCAACAATCAATAGATAGAAGCGGGGGAGTACATGGTAATAAAGGTACTGAAGCAGCTATTGCTGCTATAAAAATGGCTTATATCCGTCAACAGGCTTCATTTACACATCAAATTGAAAATCAACATTTATTGACTTCAGGAGCATTACAAATAGAAAATTTACCGCTCGAATTAAAGGAATAAATAGTCCAAAGGTTATAAAGCAAAAAACCTATACTGTTTCTAATAGTATAGGTTTTTTGTTTTAATTATGACTTATGAAGGCAATATTGCCAATTGAAATTCATTAAATTTGCAGGGCTAAGTTTAAAAATGCAATAACTCAAAAATTTTAATCCCTTATTATTAATGTCCAGTATTATTCAATTACTTCCAGATCATGTTGCCAATCAGATTGCTGCTGGTGAAGTAGTTCAAAGACCCGCCTCGGTGGTCAAAGAATTACTAGAAAATGCAGTTGATGCGCGAGCAACTGATATCAAATTGATTATAAAAGATGCAGGAAAAGCATTAGTGCAAGTCATTGATAATGGTTTAGGAATGAGTGTTACTGATGCCCGTTTATGTTTTGAGCGACATGCGACTTCTAAAATTCGGCAGGCAGAGGATTTATTTTCTTTACATACAAAAGGTTTTCGCGGAGAAGCATTAGCATCCATTGCCGCAATTGCGCATGTAGAGATGAAAACGAAACAAGACCAAGAAGAGCTTGGAAATCACATTATAATTGAAGGTAGTAAGTTTGTATCACAAGAAGTGGCCGTTTTACCAAAAGGAACTTCTTTTGCTGTAAAAAATCTATTTTTTAATATTCCTGCCCGTCGCAATTTCTTGAAATCAGATACTGTGGAATACCGTCATGTAGTTGATGAATTTCAGCGCGTTGCATTGGCCCACCCAAAAATTCATTTTACCTTTTATCACAATGGAAGTGAAATGTTTAATTTATCTCCAGGAACTTTACGCCACAGAATAGTTGCTATTTTTGGTGGTAAATCTAACGAGAAATTGATTCCAGTGCAAGAAGAAACAGAAATTGTAACCATTGAAGGGTTTGTTAGTAAGCCTGAATTTGCTAAGAAAAGTAGGGGTGAGCAGTTTTTCTTTGTGAATGATCGATTTATTAAAAGTGGTTATTTGCATCATGCGGTTATGGCTGCTTATGAAGGAATTTTAAAGGAAGGTACTCAGCCAAGTTATTTTTTAAATCTAACTTTGCCACCTAACACAATTGATATCAATATCCATCCTACTAAAACAGAAATTAAGTTTGACGATGAGCAAGCTTTATATGCTATTTTAAGAGCTTCTATCAAACACGGTTTAGGACAATTTAATGTTGCTCCTGTTTTAGATTTTGAACGAGATTCTGATTTAGATACTCCATATCATTATAAAGATCTTAACGTGGATATACCTACAATAGAAGTAGATGGAAGTTTTAATCCGTTTGCTGAAAGTGCACCAAGCAAACAGTTTGCATCTTATAAAAAACCTGAATCAACAGCTAACTGGGAAAGCTTATATGTTGGATTAGATCAAGTTCCAAATGAAGCGCAACACTTAACATTTGAAAACGAAGAAATGACATCCTCGTTATTTCAGGATGACGAAGTAGAAAATTCAGTTCATAAAACGTATCAAATTCATAAAAAATATATTATTTCCTCCATTAAGTCAGGAATGGTTATAGTAGATCAGCAACGTGCACATCAGCGGGTTCTATATGAACAGTTTTTAATGAATATGACGGTGAATCAAGCCTCAAGTCAGCAATTGTTGTTTCCGTTGAATTTGTTTTACTCCACTAACGAAATGGAACTTATTTCAGGTATTCAACTATCGTTAATGAATACTGGATTTGTATTTGAGGAAAATAATACAGATCATATTGTAATTTCAGGAATTCCTGTAAATGTAACCGAGAGTGAAGTTTCAATAGTTTTAGAGCAGTTACTGAGTGATTTGCAAGATGGAATTCCCGAAAGTAGTTTTAGTCAAAATGATTCGATAGCGAAATCCATGGCTAAAAGTTTAGCCGTAAAAACAGGATCACACCTGACAGAAAAAGAACAAGAAAATTTGGTGAATGGTCTCTTTGCATGTAAAGACCCCAATGTGTCCCCATTTCATAAACCCACTTTCATCACCATGCGTGTGGAAGATTTAGATAAAAAATTTACGATATGAGAAACGTTACTGAAACTGTAAAACAGCTAGTAATTATAAATGTTTTATTCTTTGTTGGAACTCTCGCTTTAGGTGATGTTGCCTATAAATACCTTGCGTTGTATTTCCCTGAAAACCCAGGATTTGAATACTGGCAAATAGTTACACACATGTTTATGCATGGCGGTTTTATGCATATCTTTTTTAATATGTTTGCTTTATATTCATTTGGATCTGCTTTAGAGAGTGTTTGGGGAAGTAAAAAATTCCTATTTTTCTATGTTTCATGTGGTTTAGGAGCAGCGCTTTTACACACTGGTGTTAATTATTACTATTTTCAAGATGGCATTAATACGCTTATTGAAAATGGTTTTCAAAAACAAGACATTTTACAAATCTTAAGTGAAGGGAAAATCAATACAGGTTGGCAAGAAGTGCTTACCGTATCTGATTTTAATAATTTTACGAGCGCTTATGCTGGAACTGCGGTGGGAGCATCAGGTGCTATTTATGGAACTATTGTAGCATTTGCCTTTATGTTTCCTAATGCTGAATTAGCTTTAATGTTTATTCCTGTTCCTATTAAAGCAAAATATTTTGTACCAGGAATCGTTTTAGTTGATTTGTATTTAGGAATATCTGGAAAATCTATTTTTGGAGGAGGCGGAATCGCGCATTTTGCACACGTTGGTGGTGCCTTATTTGGTTTTATTATTATGTGGTATTGGAAAAAAAATCAGTTCAATAATAATCGCTGGAACTAATATCAATCTTAATTTAAAAAGTATGAATGTAGTTAACGACTTAAAATTGCAATATAAGGTTGGAGGAATTGTTACCAGACTTATTTTTTGGAACGTGGCTCTCTTTGTGCTTCCCTGGTTGTTTTTTGGGCTTTTATCGTTGATAGGAATCAATATAGATTATATGAAGCTTGTTAGCTTATCATCTAATCCAGCTAATCTAGTGTGGAAACCGTGGTCATTGTTAACCTATTCTTTTTTTCATGCTGGAATTATGCATATTATTTTTAATTTGCTAGTACTTAATTTTGCAGGGCGGTTATTTATGACTTATTTTACAGGCAAACAATTATTAGGGTTATATGTTTTAAGTGCTATTTTTGCTGGGTTTAGTTATATTTTAATCTTTTATATATTAAATATAGACGCGCCTTTAGTAGGCGCTTCTGCTGCAATAATGGCCATATTAGTGGCGACAACAACGTACAATCCTATGATGGAATTGAGGTTGTTGATCGTTGGAAATGTAAAGTTATGGCATGTAACCGCTGTAATTTTAATTATTGATTTGATGCAAATTAGATCTGAAAATATGGGTGGTCATATATCGCATCTTGCTGGTGCTCTATTTGGCTTTATATTCATTAAATTGCTTCAAAATGGAACGGATGCTAGCAAAATTGTTTCTTCAGTTATAGATTTTTTTGCTAATTTATTTCGCAAAAAAGAATCGACACCGTTTAAAAAAGTGCATAAAAACTATAGCAAACCAGTAGAAAAAAGTGTTTCTAAAATTGTCACCAAGGATAAATCGCAACAACAAATTGATGAGATTTTAGATAAAATAAGTCAATCTGGTTATGATAGTTTGACTAAAGAGGAAAAAGAATTTTTGTTTAAAGTTGGTAAGTAGATTTAAATACAAACTTCTAGACCAAAATAAAAAATATCAAAATGAAAAATTTGTCATGGTTTAATAAAGGAATGTTTTTTCTAAATATTGTTCTTATTCTCGTGACTTTTATTGCGTATGCTTTACCGTTTTTAGCCCCAAAATCATTTCCTATATTATCAGTATTAACGCTTTTTATGCCTGTTTTTTTTGTGCTAAATGCACTTTTTTTTGTTTATTGGGCACTTCAATTTAAAAAAAGATTAATTATATCTGGTTTAGTTTTATTACTGGGAATAACTTTTATAAATAAGTTTTATAAATTTTCTACACCTGCCTTTACAGTGGAAGAGAAGGATTTTACTATAATGAGTTACAATGTGCGCTTGTTGAATGTATTCCAGTGGATTGACAGGAATGATGTGCCATTAGATATTGTCGATTTTATCAACGAAAAAAATCCAGATATTCTATGTATTCAAGAATATGCTCCATCGGCAAAAATTGATTTAAAAGTGTATAGACATCGTTATATATTTACCACTGGAAACCAAATAAAATCAGGACAAGCTATATTTTCCAAATTTCCTATTATCAATCAAGGTAATATTACATTTCCTAAATCCAATAATAATGTTGTTTATGCTGATATAAAAAAAGGTAAAGATATTATTAGAGTCTATAATATGCATTTACAGTCTATAAAAATATCACCCGATGTTAATGAAATTGATGAAAATATAGATGCTATTAATCAACAAAAGTCGCAAAAACTTTTAAACAGAATAAGCAAAGCTTTTAAACAGCAGCAGCAACAAGCAGAAATTTTTAGAGAGCATAAAATCACGTCTATTTATCCTACTATAATTTGTGGAGACATGAATAACAGTGCCTTTTCCTATGTTTATAGAAGTATTAAAGGCAATATGAAAGATGCTTTTGAAGAGGCTGGAATTGGTTTTGGTGCCACTTATAAATTTAGATATTATCCTGCTCGAATCGATTATATTTTTGCTGATGAAAGAATGCAAGTAAAAAATTTTGAAAGTTTCCCAGACTTTGTAAATTCAGACCATTTTCCTATAATGGCGCGCTTGACTTATGATTAAAAATCGTATCTGTTTCCTTATAAAAGTGATAGAAGGATAATTTTTTCTCTAATTTGAACTTTATGCTTTTTAAATTAAGTCAACGGTTAGTATGTGATGTAAAAAGTTAAACACAATAAAATTACCAGAAGACACAACAAACTAATTTTACGGTTGTACGGAGAGCACGATTCTTTCCGTTTTAACAAATACTTACTTGATTATAAGGGTTTGCTCTTTTACATAATTTATAGCATATTTACCTTCGTTGAAAAGTAAATCAAGAATACTTAAATTATTGATAAATCCATATTTCTCCTCAAAAACCTGAGTGTATTTTGTGAACTCAGAACTATCTTTTTTACCGTCAATTAAATTTCTATAATCCTTTATTTTATTACAATCTACTGGAGTCAAGTATTCAGTAGTTTTACTATAATCGATCTTCATTCTTAAGCATTTAAAAACGATGTCTAATGATTCGAAATTCAAATCAATTAAAAACTGATGTTTCTTTTCAAAAATAGGACGAAGGTCATCTTCAAAAAATTCAAAGAATGGAGAGCTTCTATAAGCAGCTTCAAGTGATTTAAAATGTTGTTTTTGCCAGTCGAAATCAGGTTCGATTTTAATATCTTTTGTTTTCTGACGCGAGTCTTTCGAATGTTTTATCGGGATATTTAGTAACTGAATTCCATTTGGACTATAAATATAAGTACGATTTCTATTGGTTTGCTTTTGGAAATTATCTTCAATTTCAAATATAACTTCCTCGGTCTGTGAGAGCGCCACAAAATGACTAATTGAAGGAAAGTAGGAGGGATGTATTAAAGTTTTCATTGCTTAATTGATTATTATTTAAAGTTTAAGATGTTCAAACTGAATTAAATCTTAAACTTTAAATATTTATAGTTATCCATTCTTCTCTTTTCTTTTTTTCCAAAAATATTCTCCAACAAAGAATAGCACTAATCCGAGTAAGAATAATTTAAAGTATGATTGTGGTTGACCCTCGCCACTAACGGTGGTGAATACTCTATCCCAGCGTACTTTATTAATTCCTTTTCCATTGGGATCAATACTTAACCAAATAAAAACAGGTTTTCCTACAATGTGATTTTCAGGTACAAATCCCCAGTAGCGACTGTCTTCTGAATTGTGACGGTTGTCTCCCATCATCCAGTAATAATTTTGACCAAAAGTATAAGTCGTTGCCACCTCACCATTGATTCTAATTTCAGATCCAGTAACTTTTAAATCATTATTTTCATAATCAGTTATAATAGACTTATAAAAAGGTAATGTCTCCAAATTCAGTGGCACTATTTTTCCTTGCTCTGGAATATATATAGGTCCATAATTATCACGATTCCATTTGTTAATATGAGGAAAAACACTATTATCAGCTTCTTTAGCAATTTGTTTTATAACGGCGGTAATACCAGGTGTGTTTTTAAATTTTTGTGCGCCAAGGTCAGTCAATGCGCTTAAAAATAATGTATCTCTTTTAGTATCATTCAAGAAAAATGCTGGATCTGTTATACTCAAATCTTGGAATAAATATTCAAGATTTACAGGTGTTGTTCCATCAAATGCAATCTTATACGAATATTGCGGTTTTGCTCTCTCTGATAATTGTAAAACTTTACCGTCAATATAAACGACTCCATCTTTGATCGATAAATTGTCACCTGGAACTCCCACGCACCTTTTAACATAATTTGATTTTTTATCTACTGGTTTGTAAGCGCGTCTTTTTGATGTATCAAAAAACTTATATACCGTGTCAATTGGCCAGTTAAAAACTACAATATCCGCTCTTTCAATATTTTGAATTCCTGGCAATCTCATATAAGGTAACTGTGGTTTTATCAGGTACGATTTGGATTTCGTCAACGGAATTGAATCATGAACCATTGGTAATGCAATTGTAGTCATTGGGACTCTAGCGCCGTAATTCATTTTGCTTACAAAAAGAAAGTCACCTACCAATAATGATTTTTCTAAAGAAGATGTTGGTATCGTAAAAGGCTGAATTAAATAGGTATGTACTAATGTTGCCACAATCACCGCAAAAAGCAATGAACTAATGGTATCTGCAGTTTTATTTTGCGGAATTAAACTTCTATCGGAAACATAAACTAATTTTTGGGTATAATTGACATAATAGATATACAATCCCAGAGTTACAATTCCTAAAAAAGTATCTAAAGCCGTTCTTTTTCCAAAGCTTCTCAAAGTCTCCACCCAAATTACTGGAAACATAATTAAATTTATGATTGGTAAAAACAATAAGACAGTCCACCATGTAGGGCGCTTTATTATTTTCATCAATACAATAGCATTATAAACGGGTATAGCTGCCTCCCAACGTTTTCTTCCTGCACTTTGGTATAGTTTCCAAGTCCCTAAAAAATGAACAATTTGGATAAGCAAGAAAAAGACAAACCATTGATATGCTGACATAATATTTATTTTTTATTGGATAAAGTACAAATTAAATATGAACTAATTTGACCGCTTTATTTCTGTTTAATTTACTATTTGATGGTGTAATAGACTAACACTAAAAATTTATATTGCAATGATGCAATGAAACGTTCTCATTTTAAAACTCTAAAACATCTTTCATTGTAAAGATACCTTTTTTGCCCACAATCCATTCAGCAGCTATTAGTGCTCCAAGAGCAAAACCTTCACGATTATGTGCTGTATGCTTTATTTCTATTGCGTCTACAGAGGAGTTATAAGATACAGTATGAGTTCCTGGAACATTCCCTATTCGTTTCGCTTCAATATGAATTTCATTTTGATTAGGATCGTCTAATGTCCAATTAGTATATGAACTATTTTCGATCACACCTTTAGCTAGTGAAATGGCTGTTCCGCTTGGCGCATCTAGTTTTTGAGTATGATGTATCTCTTCCATAATCACAGCATAAGAATCAAACTTTGACATGATTTTAGCTAAATAGTCATTGATTTCAAAAAATATGTTTACTCCTAAACTAAAATTAGAACTAGAGATAAAAGCGCCTTTTTTATCCCCACATAAATCGACCATTTCTTGATAATGTTCTAACCATCCCGTAGTGCCTGATATTACTGGTATGTTATTATTAAGACAACTAGAGATATTCTCTACAGCTGCAGCTGGAATACTAAAATCAATAGCTACATCAGCATTAGATAAACCGTCAAAAGTATTGTTTTCATCTTTTTTCAGTACAATTTCATGTCCTCTTTCAAGCGCAATACGCTCAATTACTTGACCCATTTTTCCGTATCCTAATAAAGCAATTTTCATTATTTTTTTTTATTTTACTATAGTAAACTATTCCTATAAAAACCTGTATCGTAAAAATTCTCTAAAAAATCCTGAAAACAAATCATTCATTCTGATCGAATTAACAGGTGCAATATCAGAATAGCTAATTATATTTTAAATCAAGAGCAGTATAAAAATACTAGTAAACTATTTATTTCCTATTACTTCTAACTATGACATGTTCAGTGTTATTCTAGTTATTATTCTCGGACATGCTATAACAATCAAAAATTATAATTAATAGTTAGTCCAACATTAGTTTTAAACGTTACATCATTGGGATAAATAACAGGTCTCACTGATATATTTTCATCAACATTAAATTGAATTAAGGCCGCATCTACATTGGCATCAATAATGTTTAACGCATAAAACGCTAAGGTAACGAGAGCCGATAAATCGCGATTGCGCTGGTAGAATTTTTGTCCAGCAATTAAGCGATTATTATCTAAAAAGGCTAAATCATCTGTAATATATCCTTCCAACCTATTTTTGTAAGCATCTCGATATTTATGATAATTTCTATTATTACTGATATAAAAATAAAGACTAGTTCCTAAAGCTCCGTAAACCAGAGGTATTTTCCAATATTTCTTATTGTAAGCTTGTCCCAAACCAGGTAAAACAGCGGAGTAAAAAGCCGCTTTTGCAGGAGTCAAAGGATCAATATCGTTTGATTTTAAAGTGTCTTTAGCCACAATAACTGAATCTGTTATTAGTTGGGCTAAAACAGTTGTAGTTCCTATGGTTACAAATAAAAATATTGTGAAAAAGAATTTATTCACTATTTATCTATTAATTTTATAATTCTGCTGAAATCCTCCTCAGAATGAAACGGGATCGTGATTTTTCCCTTTCCATTTCCTGCTACTTTAACATCGACTTTTGTTCCAAAATAATTGGTAAAAGCATTTTTTTGCTCATTGGCAATTTCAAATGAAGCTGCTTTTGGTTTTCCAGCCTGTTTTGGTTTTAAACTTTCTTGATAATTTTTCACCAAAGCTTCAGTGTCACGAACGGATAAATTTTGACTAACAATTTTTTGATAGATATCAGTTTGAATATCCTGGTCTTCAATATTTATAATAGCGCGACCGTGACCCATACTAATAAAACCATCGCGAATACCTGTTTGGATAATAGGATCTAGTTTTAAAAGGCGTAAATAATTAGCAATTGTAGAACGTTTTTTTCCAACGCGATCACTCATCTGTTCTTGAGTCAGTTGAATTTCATCAATCAATCTTTGGTAGGAAAGCGCAATTTCTATAGGATCTAAATCATGACGTTGAATGTTTTCAACAAGCGCCATGACAAGCGATTCATTGTCATTTGCAATTCTAATATAAGCCGGAACCGTAGTTAATCCAACTAATGTGGAAGCACGAAGACGGCGCTCACCAGAGATTAATTGGTATTTATTAAACTCTAATTTTCGAACAGTTATTGGTTGGATCACTCCTAACTCTTTAATAGAAGTAGCCAGTTCTCTTAGTGATTCTTCATTAAAGTTACTTCTGGGCTGAAACGGATTGATTTCTATAGCTGTAATGTCAAGCTCAATAATATTTCCTACTACTTTATCAGCATTTTTATCATTAACAGATTTGATATCGTTTTCTGGATCTTTCAACAATGCCGATAATCCTCTTCCTAAAGCTTGTTTTTTTATTGCTTGTGCCATGAATTATTTGCTATTTTTCTTTATAATCTCTTGAGCTAAATGTAAATAATTTATTGCTCCTTTACTTGTTGCATCATAGTTTATTATGCTTTCGCCAAAACTTGGTGCTTCACTTAATTTTACATTTCGTTGAATGATCGTATCAAAAACCATATCATTAAAATGTTTTTGAACCTCTTCCACCACTTGATTGGATAATCGCAATCTAGAGTCAAACATAGTTAATAGTAAACCTTCAATATCTAGATCTGGATTATGAATTTTTTGAATACTCTTAATGGTGTTTAGCAGTTTGCCTAAACCCTCTAATGCAAAATACTCGCATTGAATAGGAATAATTACAGAATCAGCCGCAGTCAATGCATTTAGCGTTAGCAATCCTAATGATGGTGCACAATCTATGATAATAAAATCGTAATCATCTTTAACACTTTCTAAAGCTTTTTTAAACATGTATTCGCGGTTTTCCTTATCTACTAATTCTATTTCTATAGCAACAAGGTCAATATGAGCCGGAATAATATCTACGTTAGGAGCAGAACAAGATACAATAGCTTCTCTAGGAGTATGGCTATGCTCTAATATTTGGTATGTTCCAATTTCAACAGATTCAACATCAATACCTAATCCTGAACTGGCATTTGCCTGAGGATCAGCATCTATAAGTAAAACTTTTTTTTCTAAAACTCCTAATGAAGCAGCAAGATTAACTGATGTAGTTGTCTTTCCAACGCCTCCTTTTTGATTAGCAATCGCAATGATTTTGCCCATTTATTTTCTCTAATTTTGAACGGTAAAAATACAATTATTTATGGTTATTGAAAATCTATTTTGTTAACATTCGTCAATGCTTGGGGGAATGCAGTTTGATGATTTATATCTTTAATGTTTAGGATTATTAGAAGTTAAGTTAATTGTAAGGTTATTAAGCGTTATTAAAATTTGTAAAATGGTTTTGGCCATTGTTTATGATGATGTATAACACTTGAAACATACAGAAAGTAAAGCTGAATCAAATATGCATTTGACTTTATATTATTAAAACAGTTTGTAAAAGTAAAAAATAATTATATCTTTGCACTCGCTTTCGGGGTGTAGCGTAGCTCGGTTATCGCGCCTGCTTTGGGAGCAGGAGGCCGCAGGTTCGAATCCTGCCACCCCGACAAAAAGCCGAACAGAAATGTTTGGCTTTTTTTGTGCAATAATTCCAGGCTTATGTATACAGTTTACATTCTTTTTAGCAAAACTTCCTTAAAATAGTATACCGGACAAACGGACAATCTTGAAAACAGATTGTATCGACATAATTCTGGTTTAAGTTTATCTAGTAATCAGGCAAGCCTTGGACTCTAATTTATCAAATATAATTTAATACGCGATCTGAAGCTGTACAATTAGAGAGTAAAATCAAAAAAAGAGGCGCAAAAAGGTATTTAGAAGACATTTGGTTTCTGTAAAACTGTAATTAATATGGTTGGTTATAGCGTCCCGCTATGGCGGGAAGGCCGCAGGTTCGAATCCTGCCACCCCGACAAAAAGCCGAACAGAAATGTTTGGCTTTTTTTGTGCAATAATTCCAGGCTTATGTATACAGTTTACATTCTTTTTAGCAAAACTTACTTAAAATAGTATACAGGACAAACGGACAATCTTGAAAACAGATTGTATCGACATAATTCTGGTTTAAGTTTATCTAGTAAATTAGGCAAGCCTTGGACTCTAATTTTCAAATACAATTTAATACGCGATCTGAAGCTGTACAATTAGAGAGTAAAATCAAAAAAAGAGGCGCAAAAAGGTATTTAGAAGACATTTGGTTTCTGTAAAACTGTAATTAATATGGTTGGTTATAGCGTCCCGCTATGGCGGGAAGGCCGCAGGTTCGAATCCTGCCACCCCGACAAAAAGCCGAACAGAAATGTTTGGCTTTTTTTGTGCAATAATTCCAGGCTTATGTATACAGTTTACATTCTTTTTAGCAAAACTTCCTTAAAATAGTATACAGGACAAACGGACAATCTTGAAAACAGATTGTATCGACATAATTCTGGTTTAAGTTTATCTAGTAATCAGGCAAGCCTTGGATTCTAATTTATCAAATACAATTTAATACGCGATCTGAAGCTGTACAATTAGAGAGTAAAATCAAAAAAAGAGGCGCAAAAAGATATTTAGAAGACATTTCGTTTCTGTAAAACTTTAATAAATATGATTGGTTATAGCGTCCCGCTATGGCGGGAAGGCCGCAGGTTCGAATCCTGCCACCCCGACAAAAAGCCGAACAGAAATGTTTGGCTTTTTTTGTGC
>NZ_JAXCIA010000015.1:0-94041 GCF_035985025.1 Flavobacterium sp. PL11 | reverse complement strand
CAAAACTAGTAAAAAAGAGTAACCTTATCACTTTAAAATTGGTTTGTGATACCTCTAGATTGTATTTTTGTTTAGGAATTTAGATTGTTTTTTGAGTTAGTATACGGTATTGAGGCCAGTTTATTAAAGCTAAGGATTAAAATATAGTTGTCGTTTTTAGGATTCAAATAAAGTAGGATTCGCGGGTTTACCCGAAAAGGCGAAGCAATCTCAACAAGTATAGCAACAAACAAAGATTCTTCCTTCGTCAGAATGACAAATTTAGTTAGCTTTCAACTTAGCGTAAGGCTATTGAGATAGAAGTGATATACTTTTTTGGGCTTTTTAGCCAACAAAAATAGAGTCTAATGTAAAGTTGCTTTTGCGAACACGCCCAAATAAAAAAGATATGAAAAAGAAATTAGTAGTTTTGACAGGCGCCGGAATTAGTGCTGAAAGTGGTATCAAAACCTTTCGTGACAGCGATGGACTCTGGGAAGGTCATAATGTTCTTGATGTGGCGACGCCTGCAGGTTGGCATAAAAATATTGCTTTAGTGCTTGATTTTTACAATCAAAGGCGTAAACAGCTGAAAGAAGTGTTTCCTAATCGTGCTCATCAAATTTTGGCTGAATTAGAAAATGAATTTGAGGTTTACGTTATCACTCAAAATGTAGATGACTTGCACGAGCGCGCTGGAAGTAGCAATGTGCTGCATTTGCATGGCGAATTATTAAAAGTGAGAAGTTCTGTGGATGCCAATTATATTTTAGACTGGCAGGATGATTTGAATTTTGGAGATTATGACAAAGACAACAACCAATTGCGACCTCATATTGTATGGTTTGGAGAAGAAGTTCCGGCGCTGGAAGAAGCGTTGCAATTAACTCAAAACGCCGATTATTTTGCGGTAATTGGAACTTCGTTGCAAGTTTACCCAGCGGCTGGATTGATAGATTACACACCAAGAAAAACACCCATTTTTTACATTGATCCAAAGCCTATTCAGATTCCAAATCTCAAAAATCCATTAGAAGTTATTGCTGAAATGGCTTCAACAGGAGTCGAAATCATGAGAAACAAGTTGCTATCTGATCGTAAAAAACTCTAGTTGCTGTCAAAATAGCTTTTAATTCCAGTCAAATGTCTCAAATTGTACTGCTAATTTCTAAGTTCTGCTTATATTTGCGACTTTCGAACAAACAACTAAACAATGACTACTTTAAACGAATTGAATGCTATCTCGCCTATTGATGGACGGTATAGAAACAAGACTATGTCGCTGGCTCCATTTTTCTCTGAGGAAGCTTTAATAAAATACCGCGTGCTAGTTGAAATTGAATATTTCATTGCTTTGTGCGAAACGCCTTTACCTCAACTGACATCAGTAAATCCAGATTTATTTGACAGTTTACGTAACATCTATAAAAATTTCTCTACTGAAGATGCTCTTTGGATTAAAGAAACCGAAAAAGTAACCAATCATGATGTAAAAGCGGTTGAGTACTTTATCAAGGAAAAATTTGAAACTTTAGGATTATCACAATATAAAGAGTTTATCCACTTCGGATTGACTTCCCAAGACATAAATAACACGGCGATCCCACTTTCGACAAAAGAAGCTTTTGAGAAAGTCTACATGCCTTCTTTGATTACTTTAACTTCTAAACTAAAAGATTTAAGTGTAGAATGGAGAGACATCCCAATGCTAGCGCGTACGCACGGACAACCAGCTTCGCCTACCCGATTGGGTAAAGAGATAGGTGTTTTTGTAGAACGGCTAGAAGAGCAAATGCGTTTGTTATTCAATATTCCTTTTGCGGCTAAATTTGGTGGTGCCACCGGAAATTATAATGCACATCACGTAGCGTACCCGCAAATTGACTGGAGAAAATTTGGTGGGAAATTTGTTGAAGAGAATCTGGGTTTACATCACTCCTTCCCTACTACACAAATTGAACATTACGATCACTTCGCAGCATTTTTTGATGCTTTAAAAAGAATAAATAGCATTATAATTGATTTAGATCGAGACATTTGGACGTATGTCTCCATGGAATATTTCAAACAAAAAATCAAAGAAGGAGAAATAGGATCATCAGCAATGCCACATAAAGTAAATCCAATTGATTTTGAAAATTCAGAAGGAAATTTAGGGATTGCAAACGCAATTTTCGAACATTTATCGGCTAAATTACCTATTTCAAGATTGCAACGTGATTTAACAGATAGTACGGTTTTAAGAAATATTGGAGTTCCAATAGGTCATACGATTATCGCTTTTGAAGCCACATTAAAAGGATTGAATAAATTACTATTGAATGAATCTAAATTCCACGAAGATTTAGAGAAAAACTGGGCTGTGGTTGCCGAAGCTATTCAAACCATTTTGAGACGAGAGGCCTATCCTAATCCTTATGAAGCTTTGAAAGGGTTGACCAGAACTAATGAAGCTATTGATAAAAATGCGATTCATAATTTCATAGCAACACTTGATGTTTCTGATGAAATTAAAGCTGAATTAATGCAAATCACACCAAGTAATTTTCTGGGAATATAGAAAAAGTTAAATCAAACAACCCATTTCCCATTGACAAGATTAAATCATTCTTTTCAATGGGATTTTTTTTAACACATTACAAGTAGCCAATACTAGAAAAATTACAATTTCTAAAAAAAAATATTTATCTTACCACAAAACCAAAACTTACGACTAAAATAAATATGGACACAGCTGAAGCAGTAGTCAACGCAACGCAACATTTACAACCCTTAATACGAGATTTGGGATTAATCCTGATGACCGCAGCGGTTGCGGTTTTATTATTTAAAAAAATCAAGCAACCTTTAGTTTTAGGCTATTTAATTGCGGGTTTTTTAGCTGGAAATAACTTTGATTTTTTTCCTTCTATCAAAGACATCAAGAGTGTTGAGGTTTGGGCAGAAATTGGAGTAATATTTTTACTATTTAGTTTAGGACTCGAATTTAGTTTTAAAAAATTAATGAAAGTTGGTGGAACTGCGTCAATAACAGCCGTCACGCAAATTATTGCTATGGTTGCGCTTGGCTATTCTGTAGGAACGTGGATTGGTTGGAAACCCATGGACAGTATCTTTTTAGGCGTTATTCTTTCTATTTCGTCGACTACAATTATTTTAAAAACTTTTGACGAACTAGGTGTAAAAACACAAAAATTTGCCGGAATTGTATTGGGCTCACTTATTGTCCAAGATATCGTTGCTATCTTGATGATGGTTTTACTTTCTACTATTGCCGTGAGTCAGCAGTTTTCGGGAACTGAATTATTGTTTTCCGTGCTGAAATTAATTTTTTTCTTAACAATATGGTTTGTAGGCGGTATTTTTTTCATCCCCACTTTATTAAAAAAAGCTAAAAGCTTATTAACTGACGAAATGTTGCTAATAATCTCGCTTGCATTGTGCTTGATGATGGTTATTCTAGCTGCTAATGTTGGTTTTTCTCCTGCATTGGGTGCTTTTATAATGGGTTCTATCATTGCCGAAACTACGCAAGCGGAGCATATCGAACATTTAGTTAAACCTGTAAAGGATTTATTTGGTGCCGTGTTTTTTGTGTCTGTTGGAATGCTTATCAATCCTGAAACACTTTACGAATATGCGTTGCCTGTTGGTATTTTGACCTTCGTCGTTATTTTTGGACAATCTATTAGTTCCACAATTGGTGCGTTGCTCTCTGGCCAACCATTAAAACAGTCCGTGCAGACTGGAATGAGTTTATCACAAATTGGCGAGTTCTCCTTTATCATTGCTACTTTAGGGATGACACTTAATGTGACGAGTGATTTTCTATATCCTATTGTCGTGGCAGTATCGGCAGTTACTACGTTTACAACCCCATTTATGGTCAAATTTGCTAATCCCTTTTCAGAATATCTGGAGAAGAAATTACCACGCAGATGGATCAAAAGAATAGAACGCTATAGCGCTAATGCGCAATCCATTAAATTAGTTTCAAATTGGCAAATAGTGGTTAAATCTTTTTTGACTCAGGTCGTTATACATTCAGTTATTATAGTTGCTGTAATTTTACTTTCTTCAAAATTTATATTACCGTTGGTAGAAGATTATCAATTTGGAAATGCAGCTGGCGCATTAATAACATTGATAATAATATCGCCTTTTTTATGGGCACTTTCTCTGAGAAGAGTTGCTGTAAACGAAGTAGCTATTTTAAGAGAAGAGCGCAAATACCGAGGTCCCATTTTGATGATGGTTTTATTAAGAATGGTATTAACTCTTTTTTATATTGGGTTTTTATTGAACATTTTCTTCTCCCCTATTATTGCTTTCGTAGCTTTAATAGTTGCGGTCGTAGTATATTTTGTTTTTCCAAAAAAATTAAATGCGCAATATCACAAAATTGAAGATCACTTTTTGAAAAATCTAAATGCACGAGAAGGTAAAAAAGGGATGAGAAGTAGAAGTGATTTAACGCCATGGGAAGGACACATGTCTACATTTGAGATTGCTCCAACCTCCAATGTGGTAGGAAAAACATTATATGAATTACGGATCAGAGAGGAATTAGGTGTTAATATTGCCTTTATCAAAAGAGGAGAATTCACCATTAATATCCCGACCAAAAACGAACGCTTATTCCCAGGAGATGAAATTTGTATCATTGGAACGGATAATCAAGTGAAAGAATTTGACTCTTATTTGCATAAAAACGAAATTCAAAATCCCGAGGTCATTGAGAATGATATCATCTTAAAACAATTAGAACTCCTAGAGGAAGAATTTATTGGAGCCACCATAAAAGACTCGCAATTGCGTGAAAAAACAAATGGTTTAATTGTAGGAATCGAACGAAGAGGAAAACGTATGTTGAATCCCGAATCTAACATGATTTTAGAAAAACATGATATCTTGTGGGTGGTGGGAAGCAAAAAATTACTCAGAGCTTTTTTTAGAAATTAGAAATAAAAAAGGCAAAATTAAAATTCCTATGAATATAAATTTTGCCTTTTTATTACAATTGAATGAATTATTTCACCGGAATATTCGCTAAAATTTCAACCACAAATTTCCAGAATTTTTGAGACGATGAAATACTCGCTCTTTCGTCTGGAGAGTGGGCTCCGCGTATTGTTGGCCCAAAAGAAATCATATCCATGTCAGGATAATTAGTTCCTAAAATTCCGCATTCCAATCCAGCGTGACAAGCTACCACTTTTGGTTTCTCGCCGTTTTGTTTTTCATAAATTGGAACTAAAACATCTAATATCTCCGACTCTGAATTAGGTGTCCAGCCGGGATATGATCCTGAAAATTCTACTTCGCAACCCATTAATTCAAAAGCAGAACGCAACGCATTTGCCAAATCAAACTTAGAAGTTTCAACTGAAGAACGTGTTAAACATTGAACAGAAAGTTGGCCTTCGCCCAAAATTACTTTAGCAATATTATTAGAAGTCTCTACAAGATCATCAAAATCGGCACTCATTCTGTAAACGCCATTATGAGCAGTGTACATCGATCTCACAAAGTAAAATTGTGCAATTGACGGCATTACTTTGGCTGGAATTGTCTCCATTTTTTCGAAAACAACTTCTAGATTAGGTTCCGTTGTTTTAAACTCGGTCTTGATTTCGTTTACAATTTGCTGCATGTCAAACACAAACGCCTCGTCATACACTTCAGCAATAATTACTTTAGCCGTGCTTTCGCGAGGAATCGCATTACGCAAACTTCCCCCAATAATCGCTGAGATTTGCAGTCCAAAATTATCATAACCATCAAATAACAATCGGTTCATGATCTTGTTAGCATTACCCAAACCTTTGTGAATATCCATTCCTGAATGACCGCCATTCAAACCTTTCACCGTAATTGTATATCCTACTGAACCTTCTGGAGTTTCCTCTTCATCGTATTCTGCAGTCGCTGTTACATCAATTCCTCCGGCGCAACCTATGTCAATTTCATCATCTTCCTCCGTGTCCATATTCAATAAAATTTCACCTTGAAGAACACCACCTTTTAAGTTTAAAGCTCCAGTCATTCCTGTTTCTTCGTCAATAGTAAACAAAGCTTCTACAGCAGGATGCGGAATGTCAGTACTTTCTAAAATTGCCATAATCGCAGCAACTCCAAGACCGTTATCAGCACCAAGCGTAGTTCCCCGAGCACGAACCCAGTCGCCATCCACATACATATTAATTCCAGTGGTATCAAAATCAAAAACAGTTTCCGCATTTTTTTGATGCACCATATCTAAATGCCCTTGAAGCACAATTGTTTTACGATTTTCCATGCCTGCCGTAGCGGGTTTACGGATAATTACATTGCGGATTTCATCTTCAAAAGTTTCTAATCCCAGGCTTTCGCCAAAGTTTTTTATAAACGCAATTACACGATCCTCTTTCTTAGAAGGACGTGGCACGGCATTCAAATCAGCAAACTTATTCCAAAGTGCTTTTGGCTCTAAATTTCTTATTTCTTGACTCATTTATCTGTGTTTGAAGTTTAATAATTTATGACTCCAAAGTTACAAAGTTTAAAATCGTTTTTCCCTTTACAAAGTTAATTATCATTTAAAATTCGCGGAATCATTTGGGCGTGCCACCACAATAAAAAGGGGCTTTCTATTTTTGTAAATACAAAGCCCCTTTCTATAGTGCTGTCAGGTGATCCGCACTACTTCGGTAGTTTGCTTCTCCCCTTCACGCGAGAACTGGAAATAGAAAATAATATAAAAAAAGAAGATATATGAAAGGAAATACTTGCAAATAAAATTTGGTTTAACTTTGATTATTTATTGAATTCCTTCAATTCTATTTTGGAATACATTTACTAATTTATATCCCTCATTCATTTCGACAACGTCGTCCCAAAGTTTAGAAACCGCATTGTAAAATTGATTCATTTTTATATTCCCAAATCGAATATGAATCACTTTTGGAGGAGGCGAACTCATGATTATTTTATTAGAAAAATCAGAATCTTTTGATATTATTGTGAGATTATTTTCTTTTGCATAATTCCATATTTTTTCATCTGACCATTCGTCATTGATGTCTTTATGATGTATGAATTCATCAGTGTTCCAGATAGAAAAATAATAGGGAGATTTACGTCAATCAGGAAACTTGGCATTACGCGACAGTTTTAATCGTGAAATTTCTTTTCATTAAGTCAGATGCAAATTTTAGGCAAGCATAAATATCTTCCTTTTCTAATGATGGATATTGACGTAATATTTCCTCCTGCGATTCGCCAGCACTCAAGAATTCTAAAATAGTCTGCACAGTGATTCGTTTGTTACGGATAATAGGTTTTCCGTTACAAATTTCAGAATCAACAGTAATTCTGTCTGTGATAAATTCCATAAAAATTATTTTATACTACAAATTTACATAAAAAGAAATGCTAGTTGTCTATTTATACTAATTTTATAACCAAATTAGAAATAATGCAGCGCAAATACATTCTTCCTTTATTCTTGGTTTTTCAAATAATTGCTTTACAAATTCTCCCTTACTTTCCTTTGCAGGTAGAACTTTATTACAGCAACGGCCTTTACCCTATTATTTCTAATTTTTCCAGAATTGTTTTAGGAAAAATTCCTTTTTCAGTTGGTGACATGCTTTATTTTGTTTTGATTATTCTTGGAATTAAAAGGCTTTTTACAAAAAGAAAAACGTGGAAATTAGATTGGAAAGATAATATTCTGGCAGTTTTAAGTTTTATATCGGTTTTTTATTTTTGTTTTCATTTACTATGGGGTTTCAATTATTATCGCCAACCGTTGTTTGAAAAAATGAATATCGAACGCGATTATTCTGATGCTGATCTTTTGATTTTTACCAAAAAAATAATCGCAAAAACTAATGCTCTTCAAAGTTCAATCACAAAAAATGACAGTTTGAAAGTAATTGTTCCTTACTCACAAGAACAAGTTTTCACAATGAACTTGAATGGATACAGAACACTTTCGAACCAACATCCGTTTTTTCAATATAAAAATCCAAGTATCAAGAAATCATTATTCAGTTTGCCGTTGACTTATATGGGTTTTGGCGGTTATTTGAATCCGTTTACAATTGAAGCCCAAGTCAATTATTTAGGACCTATGTACAGTTTCCCTATGACGACTAATCATGAAATGGCGCATCAAATAGGTTTTGCTAGTGAAAGTGAATGTAATTTCATAGGATTTCTAGCTTCTGTAAGTAATGAAGATAAATACATTCAGTATTCTGGTTACAGCACTGCTTTGCGTTATTGCTTAGGTAATTGGTATGCTAGAGACGAAAATATTTACAATGAATTATTAAAAACGATCAATCCTGGAATTTTAAAAAACTACAAAGAAAGTCAAGATTTTTGGAAACAATATGATACGATTATTGACAAAGGCTTCCATACTTTTTATGACCAATTCCTTAAAATGAATCAGCAAAAAGATGGTCTAGACAGTTATAGTAAATATGTGGATTTAATGGTGAATTATTATAAGGATGAGGATTTTTGATTGCAGATTAACGATTTTTGAGGCGAGCGATAGCGAACTGGCTTGGCATTTATGATCTACACTCGAGGAACTTATGATTGCGATTTTTGAATGAGGATTTTTGAAATTAATAGTTATTAATTCTGAAAAAAATAAAGCATTTGCGATGGTAAAACAATGCAATTAAAGTCATAGAGATACTTCCTTCGTCAGTATGGCAAAATAAGAGTGTATCAGTTAATTTGACAAAAATTGTATAACTAGTGTAGAGATACTTCCTTCGTTAGTATGACAAAATGAGGGTGTATCAGTTATGAATAAATTAAAATCACAGAAAATGTAAAATAGTGTAGAGATAATTCGTTCGTCAGTATGACAAATTAAGGGTTAGATAAATTTAGATCAAACTTATTGTAAAATAGTGCAGAGATACTTCCTTCGTCAGTATGACAAATTAAGAATGTAATAGTTATGAATAAATAAAATCACAGAAAGCGTAAAATAGTTTAGAGATACTTCCTTCGTCAGTATGACAAAATCAGGCGCTAGCTATTACTATTTACAATTATAAGGCTACGGACTATGAACTAAGTACTAAGTACTAATAACTTACCCACTAAATTTCATCACTTATAAAAGCCGTAAAACTCTTCTTTTTAAAAGGTCTGATAATCAATCGGCCTTCGCGGTCAAAACGAATGTAATTGTAAACCCAATTTAGGAAAACAACTGCTTTATTTTTAAATCCAATTAGTGAAAATAGATGCACAAACATCCATACAAACCAAGCGAAAACGCCATGAAAATGATAATTAGGTAAATCGACTACTGCTTTATTTCGGCCAATGGTTGCCATCGAACCTTTATCTTTATATGCAAAAGGCTTCATGGTTTTATTTTGAATTAATCTTACTAAATTTTCGCCTAACAACACTCCTTGTTGCATGGCGGGTTGCGCCATCATTGGATGACCTTCTGGATAAAGCGCTGTTTCCATTGATGCAATATCGCCTACTGCAAATATGTCACTATATCCTGCAACTTGATTGAACTCATTTACACGAATACGCTCTACTCTTTCTACTAATGACTTACTATCTAATCCTGCTACAATGGCTCCTTGAACTCCTGCCGTCCAAATCACAGTAGCAGTTTCAAAAATTAAATCGGAATTTGTAGTAATCGTGCGACCATCGTAATTAGTAACACGTACGTTTTTCCATATTTTCACTCCCAAATCAGTTAGAAATTTTTCTGCCGCTTGCGAGGATTTTTCACTCATCGTGTTTAGGATTCGGTCGCCGCTTTGAATCAAGTTAATTTGCATTTTGGCAATATCAAGATCAGGGTAATCTTTTTGAAGAATAGCTTTTTTCATTTCGGCTAAAGCACCTGCGAGCTCTACGCCTGTTGGTCCGCCACCAACGAGAACAAAATTAATAAGACTGTTTTGTTCAGCAACATCTTTAGTCAAAACAGCTTGTTCGAAATTCTCTAAAATCAAACTCCGAATATTTAGCGATTGCGGAATGGTTTTCATAGCCATACTGTTACGCTCTATTTCTTTGTTACCAAAATAATTTGTTTTAGAACCTGTAGCAATCACTAAGTAATCATAACTTAGTTCTCCAATTTCGGCAATTACTTTTTTGTTTTTAGTATCAATTTCCTCAACATTTGTTAATCTGAAATAAAAATCATCATACTCCTGAATCACTTTCCGAATTGGATAGGCAATTGAACCCGCTTCGAGTCCGCCTGTAGCTACTTGATACATTAATGGCTGGAAATTATGGTAATTGTGTTTGTCCAAAAGAACAACTTGTACTTTTTTATTTTTTAGTTTTTTAGCTAATGCGATTCCGGCAAAACCGCCACCAATAATAACTATTCTGGGTAAAGTTGAATTTGGGATATTCATTTTTTAGTAAGCATTTCAAAGTTATTAAGAATCAAATATACAAAGTTTTTTGATGTACCTTTTCGTCAAATAATAGCAAACTTTTATTCTTTATGAAAATATCTTTTAAAAATAGGTTGCGTAACTTAGCCCTGATGGGAATGGAAATCCTTTATTTTTCTGGTTGTTCCAGAAAAATAAAGATTGAAATGTACAGCAGGACAGATAGTGTCAACAATAAAATAACGTGAGCTCCTAAATAAAAAACAGAACTTTGTAACAAAATCTACAATGGCATTACTAACGTATATATGAGTAAAAGTTTAGAACAATCTTTTGTCAAACAACTGCAAGAAAATCAGAATATAATCCACAAGATTTGTAGGTTATATACTAATGATGATGATGCTCACAAGGATTTGTTCCAAGAAATTACTATTCAGTTGTGGAAAGCGTTTCCAAAATTTAGAGGCGATAGTAAATTTTCTACCTGGGCGTATCGAGTCGCTTTGAATACAGCAATTACTTTATATCGCAAAACTAAGCGTTCCATAAATACAGTAGAATTTGAAGGCCGTCAACATTTCCTAAATGATGTGGAGTATAATTATGAAGAGGAGGAACAATTAAAATTGATGTACCAAGCGGTTTACCAACTAAATGATATTGAGAAAGCACTGATTTTTATGTATCTGGAGGATAAAGATTATCATGAAATATCAGAGACATTGGGAATTAGCGAGGTCAATGCAAGGGTGAAAATGAACAGGATCAAAGGGAAATTAAAAAAAATTTTAAATCCATTAGGAATATGAAAGAGCTGGATTTATTAAAAAAAGATTGGCAAAAGAGTGATCATTCTTTTGTTCAGGTATCGGAAAACGAGATTTATAAAATGATTCATAAAAAATCATCTTCAATTGTGAAGTGGATTTTGATTATAAGTATTTTAGAAGTTTTATTGTGGACTTTTTTAAGTGTATTTTTTAATATTGATGATTATTTGAGACAAATAAAACACTTAGAATTAGTACCTTATTTTGATATGTTAACTTATCTAAATTATATAGTTATTATCATTTTTATATATCTATTTTATAAGAATTACATATTGATTTCAACTACTACGTCTACTACTAAATTGATGCAGGATATTTTAAAAACACGTAAAACGGTTCAATATTATGTTTGGTATAATTTAGGAATGCTGATTTTTAGTTTAATACTTGGCTTTGCAATTGCATTTTCTTATAATCCAGAAATGGACATTTTAAAAGAAAAGATTGCGGAAAACAACTCAGCATTAGCCATTACAATAGGGGTTTTATTATTTTTTAGTATTCTTGCTATAAGTGTTTTTTGGCTTTTTTACAGATTGGTTTACGGTATATTATTACGTCGTTTGTTCGCCAATTATAAAGAATTAAAAAAGATAGATCTTTAAAATTAAACTATTTTAACTATTTCTCACAGTCAAATAAATGTTTAACTACTTATATATAAATTTAACAGCATTTATTGGCGGAAATTTTAGATAAACAAACCTTAATTATATTGTTGTTGTTTTGCTAATAATCTATCTTTGCACTCATAAAATTTTAAAAAATGATCAAGATTACTTTACCCGATGGGTCAATTAAAGAGTTTGATGCTAATGTAACTCCTATGGATGTTGCTAAAAGCATTAGTGAAGGATTTGCTAGAAACGTGATTTCAGCTTCTTTTAATGGTACCACTATTGAAACCACTACTCCATTGACGACGGACGGAAATCTTGTTTTATTCACGTGGAATGACGATGGTGGAAAGAAAGCTTTTTGGCATTCTACTTCGCATGTAATGGCGCAAGTTCTTGAAGATATGTATCCTGGCATAAAATTAACCCTTGGACCAGCAATCGCTAATGGATTTTATTACGATGTAGATTTTGAAGATCACAAAATAACAGATGCCGATTTCAAGAAAATTGAAGATCGTGTACTTGAAATTTCAAGAGGTAAACATGAATTTAAGTTGCGAGCTGTTTCAAAAGCTGATGCATTAGAATTATATAAAGACAACGTTTACAAAACAGAATTGATTACCAATCTTGAGGACGGAACAATTACGTTTTGTGATCACGATACATTTACTGATTTATGTCGTGGAGGTCATATCCCAAACACGGGAATTATCAAAGCGATGAAAATTATGAGCGTTGCCGGTGCTTACTGGCGCGGTGATGAGAAAAATAAGCAATTGACACGTGTTTACGGAACTTCGTTTCCAAAACAAAAAGACCTTACGGAATATTTAGCATTACTTGAAGAAGCAAAACGTAGAGATCACAGAAAATTAGGAAAAGAGCTTGAATTGTTTGCTTTTTCAGCAAAAGTAGGTGCAGGTTTGCCTTTATGGTTGCCAAAAGGTGCTGCATTGAGAGAACGTTTAGAACAGTTCTTGAAAAAAGCACAGAAAAAAGCAGGTTATGAACAAGTAGTTACACCACATATTGGTCAGAAAGAATTGTATGTAACTTCAGGTCATTACGCAAAATATGGTGCAGATAGTTTCCAACCGATCACTACTCCGCATGAAGGAGAGGAATTTTTATTAAAACCGATGAACTGTCCGCATCACTGCGAAATCTATAACGTACGTCCGTGGTCTTACAAAGATTTACCAAAGCGTTATGCTGAATTTGGTACCGTTTATAGATACGAACAAAGTGGTGAACTACACGGTTTGACTAGAGTGCGCGGTTTTACGCAGGATGATGCGCATATTTTTTGTACACCTGATCAATTGGACGAGGAATTTAAGAAAGTAATTGACTTGGTGCTGTATGTATTTGGTTCATTAGGATTCGAAAATTTCACGGCTCAGATATCATTGAGAGACAAAGAAAACAGAGAAAAATATATTGGAAGCGACGAAAACTGGGAAAAAGCAGAAAGTGCTATTATCAATGCTGCTGCCGATAAAGGTTTGAATACTGTAATTGAATATGGTGAAGCTGCTTTCTATGGTCCAAAGTTAGATTTCATGGTCAAAGACGCTTTAGGAAGACAATGGCAATTAGGAACTATTCAAGTAGATTATAACCTACCAGAACGTTTTGATTTGACTTACAAAGGATCTGATAACGAATTACATAGACCGGTTATGATTCATAGAGCTCCTTTTGGTTCAATGGAGCGATTTATAGCTATCTTATTAGAACATACAGCAGGAAATTTCCCACTCTGGTTAATGCCAGAACAGGCTATTATATTGTCTTTGAGTGAGAAATATGAAAAATATGCGAAAAAAGTTTTAGATTTGCTAGAAAATCACGAAATTCGCGCCCTGATTGATAACAGAAATGAGACAATAGGTAAAAAAATAAGGGATGCAGAGATGCAAAAAATCCCATTTATGCTGATTGTAGGTGAAGAGGAGGAAAAAAACGCAACGATATCTATCCGTCGTCATGGTCAGGAAGGAAAAGGAAATATTACAATTACAATCAATGAATTTGCTGCGCTTGTAAACGATGAAATCAGCAAAACATTAAAAGTATTTACAGTTTAACTTAAATTATAAAGTCATAGCAATAAGAAGCAACAGAGGTTACCAACCTCGCGTAGAAAAAAAAGATGCCCATAGAATAAACGGTCTTATTCGTGGTATACAAGAAGTACGACTTGTAGGAGAAAATATTGAGCCTGGAGTTTTTAAACTTACAGAAGCTTTACGATTAGCGGATCAATTTGAATTGGATTTAGTTGAAATTTCACCTAATGCTGAGCCGCCCGTTTGTAAAATCATGGATTACAAGAAATTTGTTTACGAGCAAAAGAAACGTGATAAAGTCCTAAAAGCAAAGTCAACGCAAGTGACGGTGAAGGAAATCCGTTTTGGACCTCAAACGGATGAGCATGATTATGAATTTAAGAGAAAGAACGCTGAGAAATTCTTAAAAGAAGGTGCTAAATTAAAAGCATTTGTTTTCTTTAAAGGGCGTTCGATTATTTATAAAGATCAAGGTCAAATCTTATTGTTAAGATTAGCTACAGATCTCGAAGAATTTGGAAAAGTAGAAGCAATGCCCGTTCTTGAAGGAAAGAGAATGATTATGTTTATTGCTCCGAAGAAGAAAAAATAAGTCTTAACGTCAAAAGTCTTAACGTCAAAAGTATTCAACTTTCGACTTTATGACTTTAAAGACTTTATGACTAAATAAGATAAGTAAGTAAGAATAAATTAAAACACTAGGAAAAAATGCCTAAAATGAAAACCAAATCTAGCGCCAAGAAACGATTCAAAGTTACTGGTTCTGGTAAGATTAAAAGAAAACACGCTTTTAAAAGTCACATCTTGACTAAAAAATCTAAAAAACGTAAATTAGCTTTGACACACTCAGCGCTAGTTCACAAAACAGATATGAAAAGCATCAAACAACAATTAAGAATTATCTAATAAGTCTAAAGTTAGAAAGTCTTAAAGTCTAAAGTTAATTACTTTCGACTTTTGACATTTGACATTTGACTAAAGATTTCTTTAGGTTAAAACGATTTCAAATAACCTTGGAGTATGGCCATTAAGTGCTTTTGATTAAATTCAAGCCGCCTGCTACAAAAAAACTATAAAATTATGCCAAGATCGGTAAATTCAGTTGCTAAAAGAGCAAGAAGAAAAAAAATAATGAAACAAGCCAAAGGTTTCTTTGGTAGACGTAAAAACGTTTGGACAGTTGCTAAGAATGCGGTAGAGAAAGCAATGAGCTATGCTTACCGTGATAGAAAAGTGAATAAAAGAAATTTCCGTGCTTTGTGGATTCAACGTATCAACGCTGGAGCTAGATTAGAGGGAATGTCTTATTCTCAATTCATGGGTAAAGTGAAAAAGCATAATATCGAATTGAACCGTAAAGTTCTTGCCGATTTAGCAATGAACCACCCAGAAGCTTTCAAAGCAGTACTTAATAAAGTAAAATAAACGTTTTATAAACACAATTTAGATTACTTACTTATATAAACCCCATCCGTTATGCGTGATGGGGTTTTTTATTTTATAATGTTTTGGATGCACAGTTTTTACTAAAGCCGTTTTAAAGCTACAAAGCAAAATTGATTACTAAATTACTTTGCCTCTAATTTATATTTTTTTATCATATATTTAGTGATTGGTTTTAAGGGTTTTCCTGACTCTGGATGAAATCCTGGACCATTAAAAATCTCTACTTTTCCCTCATTTTTAGAATACCAAACTACTGCTTTGCCATATTTAAAGAAAACACTTTTTTTATTTACTTCTATTTTCTTTAAATGTATTAGATTTTCATCAAATGGAACAATGGTATTGAGTTGTCCAATTCCCAAATGATTAGTGCTACAATCCACCTCTTCAAATTGATTTTCTTTCCACTGCATACAGTGCTTTTTTGCAAAAAAAAAGTCTTTCACTGTGTATCTTACAAAAAATAGAGAAAGTATTAATGCAATTCCAATTACAACTTGCTTTTTTAAATTAAATCCAGAATTAACCATCACCTGATTTTCGTCTGCTTTTTCAACTAACTGTTTATTGTTAACGGGTTTATTTGTAGTTTGTATTAAAAAAGTGGAATCGCCTAAACTCTTTTTTCCATTTTGCAAATACTTAACATAAGGTCTAGGCTTATAGTTTACTAGCACAGCTGCTAATTCAATTCTCGCCACGTGATCTGAATCTTTCTCGCCCTTTAAGAATGAAATAATGGGTTTAAATTTTCCAATGTCAAAATGCTCGATTGACGTTCTAATTCTCTCCTGCTCTTTCGAATTAAAAAACATTTTAAATGCGTTTATGTCGCTTGGACTTAAACCATTTTCCAATAATAATAAACATAGGTTTCGTAATTGAGCGGGAGTTGGATTTAACAATATCCCAGATGGTTCCTCTTCTCTTTTCTCTACATAATTTGCTTTTATTGCAAGCTTATAATCTTCAAAAGTAATGGAACTCATAGGCATTTATTAGTATTGATTAGTATTCATTGGAATTATCGGAAACATCAGAATTCCGTTATAATTAGTCATGGCATTGTCCATTCCTTTGCTTCAGAATTAGTTTTTGTCATCAGCTGCATTTCATACAAATGTACAAAACTAGTTCTATCGCGTGCCGCTAAACAGTATAGTTCCTTTATTTGGGAAGTGTAAAATAGCTTGCTGTTTAGCGCATGTCACTTCCCAAAAAACAAAACGAGTGCTACTAACTATTAGGGTAAACTCAAAGCAGGATTCGATTTCCAAATCGGACAGCCAAACCTATGACTAATTTTAATTACAAAAAAATGAAAAAAATTGTATTACTCTCCGTGTTTACAGCTACCACTATGCTGATGAATTCCTGTACGACAGACGATTTAGAAAATAACCTGAATAAGGAAAAATTTATAGTAAATGCATCCTCAGATTCTAGCGGTGATCAAAATGGGCAAACTACTATTCCACCACATAAAAAGAATTAAAATGTTGATTTTAAAAAGTAAGCAATTTAATTAATTTCTGTATTTTCGGGGAATGGTACTAAAAAAGTTATTTTCCCCGATTTACATTTTACTAATACTATTTTTCTTTGGCTTGAACTCCTGTCAAAAGGAGGAAAAGCTCATTTCAAAATCTACAGTTAACAAGGATTACGATAAATTTTATTCTACTGCTGATACATATATGTCCAATCAACAATTTGATAGTGCTTTTTATTATTACAACAAAGCAAAATCAGTGTGTGATGAAAGTAAGAATTTTGATCAAATTTTATCATCACTATTAAGAATGGCCTATATACAACAAATTGAGGGCGATTACGCTAGTAGCGAGACCACTGCTACTGAAGCAATTTTTTTTTTTCAAAAAGACACCGATCCTGCTTATAAATGTTCCACTTATAATATTCTAGGAATTAATTATGAAAATACATACGATTATGAAAGCGCAATTTCACATTATAATCGTGCTCTCAAATTAACCGAAATTGAATTTGATAAAACAGTATTAAAAAATAACATAGCCGTAGTGCATATTGCTAAAGAAGAATATCAAAAAGCAATAACTATTTTATTACCGTTATCACTTGACAAAAATGTATTTAGCAATGCAAACCATTATGCGAGAGTGTTAGACAATTTAGGATACTGCTATTTTAAAACTGATAATCCAAAAGCGCTTGATTACATAAATCAAGCTTTAGCAATTCGTAAACGAGAAGGCAATACTTATGGATTAGCGACTAGTTATCTTCATTTATCAGAATTATATCAAAATACTAATCAAAAGCTTGCTACAACTTATGCGCAACTAGCCTACAAAACTGCAACTAAAAATAAAAGCGTTGATAATAGAACTACAGCATTAGCACTATTAATTAAAAACACTCAGGGAATTGAATCCAGGAAATTTTCACTACTTCATCTTAATCTAAGTGATAGTATTAATAAAGTAAGACAAAAAGCTAAAAATCAATTTGCTAAAATAAGATATGATTCTAAAATAGAAAAAGCGGAAAATATATATTTAAAAACACAAAAGATCAAAGATGCGCTTCAAATAGAGAAGCAAAAAAACAAAAATTTAATACTTTATTTCCTCATTGGAATTGCAGTTCTTTTCTCAAGTTTTATTTTTTACTACTTAACTGATAAAAACAAGAGGCAGCTGATCAAAAATTCATATATCACTGAAATTAGAATAGCTAAAAAACTACATGATGAATTAGCAAACGATGTGTACCAAACTATGGCTTTTGCTGAAACGCAAGACCTCTCTTTAAATAAAAATAAAGAAGTTTTGCTTACAAACCTGGATATTATTTATTCCAGAACTCGAAATATTTCTAGAGAAAACAGCTCGATAGAAACCGGAATTTCGTTTGTGCAGAATTTAAAAGAAATGCTGTCTGGATATAATAGCAGCTCGGTCAATATTTTGATAAATGGAATAGATACTGTTCCTTGGTCCCATATTGATCAAACTAAAAAAATAACTGTCTTTAGATGCATTCAAGAGTTATTGGTAAACATGAAAAAGCACAGTAAATGTACATTGGTAGTGCTAACTTTTAATATAATTGAAAATAAAATACAGATAGATTATAGCGATAACGGCGTTGGAGCCAGTTTAGACCAACTAAATTTAAAAAATGGACTGCTAAATGTGGAAAACCGTATTCTAGCTATAAAAGGAACAATTACTTTTGACCTTAAATCCAATAAAGGATTTAAAACAACGATAAATTTTCCAATATAATTAACTCCAACATGTTCGCAAAAGTTTTAATTGCCGAGGATTTAGACACCATCAGTGTTGCCGTGATTCAAGCCTTAGAAAGCCTTTCTATAAAAGAAATTCACCATACTAAATATTGTGATGATGCCTTGGTGCAAATAAAGAAAGCACTCCACGACAATGTTCCTTATGATTTAGTAATTAGTGATTTATCTTTTAAGATAGATCATCGCGAGATTCAGCTCAACTCTGGAGAAGAATTAATTGAAGCTATAAAAAGAATACAGCCTACCATTAAAACCATTATCTTTTCAATTGAAGATAAATCATTTCGGATAAAATCGCTTTTTAACAATTTGGGTATTGATGCCTATGTTTGTAAAGGTAGGGATAGCATACAGGAACTGATCACTACAATCCAGCGTATTTATAATAATGAGGATAGAACAGTTACTCATGAAATAGCATTAGCTTTAAGAGATAAAACTCTTTTTGAAATTGAGTCTTTTGATATTTCCCTTTTAAAATCCTTATCTAAAGGGCTTACTTTAGATGAAATTTCATCAGATTTTAAAGATTTCCAACTGCAACCCAATGGTACAAGCAGTTTAGAGAAACGCATTAGCCGATTGCGAATTTACTTTAAAGCTAATAACAATGTTCATTTGATAGCTATCGCTAAAGATTTGGGGCTGGTGTAAGCAATCAAAGTTACCTTTGCTTTTTAAATTCCTATTATATTTTATTACCTAAATAACTTTTGTACAACGGCAATATTATACGTAAAGAAATTACATAAATAAAATTTTGATACTCTTACAATTATTTTTGCGGGATAATTGATTGATATATTTCTTTCAATCCTATAATTATATGGGTTTGCTTGTTCGATCCCATATAAGATTACTGTCAGTAATCGTTTTAAAGTAATATCGAATGCTAAGATATTGTAGCTTCTCAGGATTATTTATTATAAAACTGGAATATTTTAAAATCTATTATTTCTAACTTTATAATTCACTCATACTGATAAGCATTTTCCTCGCTAGAGATGTTATAAATTTTGACACCTTCTTTACCTTTTTTTGAACATTATTTCGGCACAAATTGCGCTACTTCTCATCAATCTGCAGTGTAGAAAATATTGCTACACTGATTTTTAAAATTCAATCCGCGTTAAAGGTGATCAAGTAAACACATTCTTCCTCATAAAAAACAATCCTACAATGTTATTTTTAGACTTGCTACCATAATAACGACTAATTAATAAATTATTATAGCGGCAATTATTTCTATTATCCACTTAATTAATCGTTTCGAATTGACGACCATATTTGAATTAATTTATTTTATTGACTTTACGGTTTCCCGTAAACTAATCCTTTTTCATAGTCCTAAGTTTGGACTTTTTAGACGCAAAATCAAATAATAGAAAAGAGGATGACATAAACTAGATCATAATGATAATAAAATATTACGAGCAAACCATCAACGTATTATTTTATAATTGCAATTAAATAGTTGAACTAGATTTATTAAAATAATTTTAGAATAACAAAGCTTACTAAACTACCTATTAAAAGTTTATAATCTAAAAAAATAGTGACAATAGACCATCAACAAAAAGAATAAAATTGATGTATTTATAAATTTTTAAATAACGTGATGTATAAAAAAACCTAGTGATGATCAGCCTTTTATTGTGTTACGTCTTGATTATAAAACCTAAGACTATTAAAGAAAATAAAAGTTTTTAAAAATATTGATAAAATGTATTGCAATAAACAAGTTTCAAATGTGAAGTGCTATTAAGTACCGATGCAATGAATTTACAAAAAATATAGCATTAAGTCAATTAAAACTATTTCACTGCAAGCGACCTTTTGATTGGACATCACCTTTATTTTTTATAAAAACAGTACGCCAATTAAAATTGCTACTCGATAGAAAAGAGAAAAATAATATATGCAACAAACCTATAAAACCGAATGAATTAATCTTTATTAACTAAACCAATACCACTAAATAACAGAAAGAAAAGGAAAACTGGAACAATCATAAATTTAAAAATCTTAATATACACACAAGCGGGTATAATGCTTTTTAGTATCCTAATCATCTTATATATCGTCTATACCATTTGGAAACGCCGCTAAATTTCCTATTGTATTATCATTAGCATTTAAGATAAGGCTGAGATAGATTTTTTATCTGAAATTAAATCATTTTAAAATTATTGCCTAAAACTTTGAGTAAAAAACTAAATAACTGTTTATCATCACTTTAATAATAAATTATTAACAGAAATATTTAGAAAAACCACAGAAATAATAATAACTGAAAATTATTTTATCAAAATGAGGTTTCCCGTAAAGATGCTGTTATTAATGGTGGTAGGTTTGGCATATTGATCCATAACAATAAATTGGGGAGTAACCGAAAATCCCCAAGAGTAGGAAATTAATATTTTATATGAAAAAAATTTTGAGCTTATTATCACTTTCATTAGCATTATCAATTGCAAGCTGTGAGGGAAGTGCATCAATAGTAAGTAACACGAGTATGAGTCAAACGAGTGTTGAATTGTCTAAAAAGAATTTTAATATTTTGGGCGATATCAGTGGTGTTTCTTCTAATACGTACATATTAGGATTTGGTGGAAATGCAAATAGGTCCTTACTAGAGAAAGCAAAAAGTGAAATGATGAAGAATGCTAAATTGAGTGGCTCAAAAGCACTCGTCAACTTAACCTACGACAAACATGTCAATGGATTTTTTCCCTTTTATTCTAAAGTGACGATCACTGCATCAGCAAATATTGTAGAATTCACGGAGTAATTAAAAATCTTCTTGCGAAGATAAAAATTCGCAAGAAGATTCAAATAATATCCCCGTTGCTCAAAGGAGTTTACGAATTTTTATTACAACACAAAAAATAATATTTTAAAATACTAAAAATGAAGACATTAAATTATTTAGACATTTCATCTTTATACACTGCATTCTGGTTGCAGTTAGTAATAGTATAATTGTTCAATAATGGATATTAGAACCATAATAAGAATTCACGATTGTATAAAAAATAGTTGGACAGGAACACCAAAAGAGCTGAGTGAAAAGCTTGAAGTTTCTGAACGAACACTTTACAATTATATTTCTTTTATGAAGAATGATTTGAAAGCACCTATAGAATTTTGTAAGGTTAAAAGAAGGTATCAGTATAATAGGGAGTGTAGTTTGAAATTTGAGAATGAATAAAAAAAGTAATTGATTATCACAATTTTTAGTCGTTATCAAGATATTCCAATAATCCATAAAATTTTAATTAAATCACAGTAATATGTTTCAAAACATTTTTTCATTTGAAGGCAGAATTAGAAGGTTAGAATATGGAATTTCTTTAATAGTATATCTATTCCTTGCATCATTAATCAATGTTGCTATTGCTGACAGCAAAAGTGATTCTTTTTTAGGAATAGCCTATATGCCAATGCTTTGGTTTTTATGGGCACAAGGTGCAAAAAGATGTCATGACTTGGGAAATAATGGATGGTGGCAAATAATTCCTTTTTATATCTTATGGATGGTATTTGCCGAAGGTGATTTATTTACAAATACTTACAGTCAAAGTCCCAAATCGCAGAAAAACATATCACACGCTTCTGCTACTCCCGATGTAACAGAAAAAGTAGCTAATAAATTACCTATCAAAAACACAACAATGAGTAATGGTATTTCTAATTTAGAAGTTAGAAATGTTAACTACAGCAATTTACAGGACGTATTAAGAAAATTACGAAGTTTAAATTTCGTGAAAAGTTTAAATTATGAAATCCTTGAATCAACAGCTAACATAACCGTAAAACACGATGATACTAGTCAATATCTTTTAGATGAATTTATAAAAATAGCTGATGGCATCAATGTACTTGAAGTTACTCAGGGTAATATAATTATTAAAATTAAATAGCTAAAATGAATAAAATTCTTTTTCCCCTAACCTTATTCTTTTGTCTTTTGCTTACAAGTTGCCGAAGTGATTATAGCACTTTTGAAGATAATGCTCAAGAATACTCCGAAAGTGATTCGAAAATAACGTCCTTAGAAATTAATAATTTAATTGCAGAAATTAAACTATTTGAAACGGATAGAAAATTTAAAAAGTTTTTTACTAATGCTAGTTTTGATAAAACCAAACTGATCACATTTTTAGAAAAAAAAGGTTATAAAGTAGAAGATCAAAGTCCACTTGGACCACCAAAAAATTATTTTGTAAATATTTATATCGAAAATTCGGGTAGTATGAATGGGTATGTGAATGGGAATACCCAATTTAAAGGAGCTATTCGTGATTTATTAGTGATGTTGAAGTATTATTACGGTGAAAAAAATATTAAAATCCATTTTATCAATTCTGATATTTACCCTACCCAAATACATGGAGATATCGTTACATTTTCAAATACTTTAAATACAAAAACATTCAAAGTTGGGAATACATTTTCAAGTAATCTCAATAATATCTTCAATCAGATATTGAATAAAACAGCTAAAGACACCATGTCAATTCTTTTGTCTGATTGTATTTACTCGATCCAAGGAAGTAAAACAGAAGATTTATTAAGTGATCAAAAAAGTCTAACTAAAGATGCTTTTTTAACAAAATTCAAAAGCAAGGAAAAGCTAGCAACTTCTATTGTCAAACTGACCTCCAAGTTTAACGGGACATATTATGATAAAAACAATAAAAAAACACAACTATCCGGTCAGCTGAGACCTTATTACATTACCATAATGGCTACTGATAAAGCAATGATTAATTTTAATGAAAACATTAAATTGGTTAAAGGAAAAGTGGAGGGATTTGAGAATAAATACAATTTAACTTTAAATAATTATTCGCAAGGAATTTATTTTTCTGTTATCAATACAAATGAAGATTCTGGTAGATTCAAACCCGACAAAGGTTTTTCAGGCAATGGTGCTATAAAGGGAATTAAGGATGTATCGATTAATGATAGAAATTCCTCAAATTTCATATTCGCTGTGGCTGTAGACATGAGCTCTATCCTCGTTGAAGATAGTTATATCCTAGATAAAAGAAATTACTCCATTAAAAATGCGAATTATAAAATTAAAGGAATATATCCTTTTACGGAGAAAAACATAAAACCAAATTCAGTTAATATGTTGGCTAAGGCAAATGCAAAACCAACGCATTACATTGTTTTCGAATCTACAACGCCAAACTTTACTAATCTGACTTTTACGTTAAAAAAACAGATCCCTAAATGGGTTTATGAGACAAATACTAATGATGACAGTAACTTAAACCAAAACAGTAATAAGACATTTGGAATAAAGTATCTCATTGAAGGAATCAATGAAGCTTATGAAACCGAATCCAAAAATAATGACTATTTCGAATTAACAATAAATATTAAAAAATAACTATATGAATGATTTTTTTGCAACAATATATGAGGGGACTTTCTTAGGAGATCTATTTTATTTAGATGGGTTTTCTAATGATATGTTCGAAGCTAATGCATATATGAGTATTGGTCTCATAATGCTTTTAAGTTCCGCAATTCTAGAATTAATCTATTACTACTTCATTTCAAACTACGGCGGTTTTTATAAAAAAAGATTTTGGTCGATATGGATATTGATTATTGGAATAATAAATTTTGCTGTAGCCTATTACCAAAGTACTATAGCAATTGAAGACTTTTATTCCACATCAACAGAGGGAAGCCCCCATTCGTTTATGGAACATTTTACTTTTTCAATGGTAAATGTGCTGTGGGCAATAATTTTCTCTTTTCTGTTTTCAATTGTATTAAAAATTAAAAGTGTTAAGGCAAGTAAAACACCTTTCTAAAAAATAAAATCATGGCTAAACTATATGTATTTGGAATTGGTGGTACCGGTTCAAGAGTAATAAAATCGCTAGCAATGCTTTTAGCATCAGGCATAGACATCAATAAATATGAAGTTGTTCCTATTATAATTGATCCTGACGAGGCTAATGGAGATGTTACTCGTACTATTGATATCCTAAAAAATTATCAGCAGATCCATGGTAAATTAAGTTTTACTAATGCTGATCAAAATCAGTTTTTTAAAACAAAAATATCTAATGTGAATCAAAATTTCAGATTGGTTTTAAATGATATCAAAAAAGACCGATTTAAAGATTACATCCAATATAGTGGGTTGGATGAAAACAACAAAGCCTTAATCAATTTATTGTTTTCAGAAGACAATTTAAATGCAAACATGGAAGTAGGTTTTAAAGGAAACCCCAATATTGGGAGTGTAGTTTTAAATCAATTCAAACAATCCGAAGATTTTAAAAATTTCGCATCTACTTTTAGTCAAGAAGATCGGATTTTTATTGTTAGTTCCATTTTCGGTGGTACTGGAGCTGCTGGCTTTCCACTATTAGTAAAGAACATTCGTAATGCGGATCACAATTTACCAACTTGGAAATATCTGCAAGATGCTCCTATTGGAGCCGTGACTATGCTACCCTATTTTGGTGTTGCCCCTGATGACGAAAGTAAGATTGACAAGTCTACTTTTATCTCAAAAACAAAAGCAGCATTATCCTATTATGAAAAAAATATTAGTGGCAACAATTCTGTCAATGCACTTTATTATCTTGGAGATGACATAACAAAAGACTATCCAAATGTGGAAGGAGCAGCAAATCAAAAAAATGATGCGCATTTCCTTGAAATGGCGGCAGCACTTTCAATAATAGATTTTGCAAAAAAGGATGCTACCGAACTAGTTACTACAGATGGTACAGCTGAAAACCCTATTTATCAAGAATTTGGAATTAAATCAGATTCAACTTCTTTAATATTTGAGAACCTTGGAGATTCAACACAATTACAATTAAAAAAACCATTAACGCAGTACACTAAATTCTTACTTTATTTAAGAGATAAAATTTCAGAAAGCACAGATCAAAATTGGGCAAAAAATGTAAATATTTCCACTCTTTTAACACAACCATTTTATAGTAACTATTTGAAAAAATTCAATCAGAATTATTTAGAATGGCTAAATGAAATGGCGCACAATCAACGAAGTTTTTCCCCTCTAAATTTGAATGTTAATGACACTAATCTATTTGAAATGGTTAAAGGTGTAATTCCGCATATCGATTGGATTGAATTTGGCGGTAAGAATTATGGTCGTTATGATTTTTTACTCTCTAAACATGACAAAAAAATAATAAAAACAGGTTCACAAGAGCAACAATTTATGGATTTGTTTTATAACACAACTGAATCTTTAGTAAAAGAAAAATATAAATTCTAAGAAAATGGCAAAAGTATTTCGTTTCCATGATGGTAGTAATAATATAGAGGACTGGCAAACTTCAACGGCTTATGGCAAAACTGCAATTGACGCAATAAAAGACCCCAACGGATCATCTGCAAAGAAGGAAATCACTTCTATACCTAGTCCTTTTGCAAGAATAGACCTAGTCAAAACTGCATTTCAAAACGTGGTTAATTCAGATCAAGTTGAAGGCAATAGTATGAACCATAAATTAGTTTCGGATAGTTTAGATATTGCCGAAATTTTCTTCAATATTGATCGATTCAAAGACAAAGTAAATATAATCGTTTGGGATGTAAACACGGATTTAAACAAACTTTTGAATTCGGACAATTCAAAACATAAACTTTTAGGTGACACGTTGAAAATGTTTTTAGTCCAAGATAAAGTTGCTTATAATTTTGATAAGATTCAAAGATTATATCTTTTGAATTATTTACAAGGACAAGACAAAATAAATATTATCGGAGGTACTTCGCCAGCATCTTTATTTTTCACTTCTGCCAACAAATTAAGTTATGTAGACATTCAATTTGGTAATCATAAAGTATTTGACGAAGTAGATTTTCAGCCATTGTTTAAGCGTGATTTCGAATTCCAAAAATTCATTTATGGATTAAGAGTATCTAACCCCGAATTTAATATATATTTTAAAGGAGTTAGTGAGTATTTGGATTTAAGTCTAAGAAAGCTGTCTGATCAACAACGAACAATAATTAATAATCTAACTAAAGTCGATTTTGATAATCAGTTTGACCTTCTTCAAGTTAATTCAGGAAACCCAGTAGAAATATTAGGTTTGAATTTGAGAAAAAGGACTAATTCAACAGTCGCCATTACGAACGGAAGTGGATTTGTCATCAATAGCACAAAAAATTCAAGTAAGAAACCATTGGTTTTACCGGTAGATACATTTAGTCAGCAAATTATTTACACGACTGCAAATTGGGACAGAAATAATAAAGCACCGTTTACCGATACAAAACCATTAAATGAAAGAGTTTTACCATTTGATTTGTCGTCATATCCGTATTTAACTATTGGAGATTTTTTTGAAGATTATATCATTTCTACACCATATCCTATTAATTATGAAAAATATTTCACGGGGAATCTTAATGAAGTATCCACTAAAGGATATTTGCTTCCGATAAAAAAATTGTACTTCGATTATTTCAACATAAAAGATCTTATGGGGAATATGCCTGACGGCACAAAGACAATTGAAATTAAAGAAGGAATTAATGGTAGTTTAAGCGTTGTGCTTAAAATACCTATACAAGGCAACAGCTATATTACTTATTCTAGAATATATAAACGAGCAGTTCAAGAATATCAGATGGCAGAGCCAGATACTGATAGAAATGTTGGTGCAATACTTGAAAATAGATTTAACATTACAATTTATCCTTTTTTAAAATCAACTGCTAACAAACCTTCGTATCGTGTAGGGGTTATGAATATTGACAATCATCCACTTTATAGCCACAGTGAATACAATCTCTCCTTTTACAACAAAGGGGAAGAAATTAAAAATAACCTTATACCATCGAAGCGAAGTGACCGTAAAAAAGGAGCTCAACTTGATAGCAAATATCAGACAGTACTTGCAAACTTTGATTACATAGAAATTCAACACCAATGGGCGACCGGAATCTTAATTCCACTATTAAAAGAACCATCTGGTGTTGCGCAATTTACCTTTGCAGTCGATTTTGGCACCACTAATACTCATATCGAGTATAAAAAAGATAACGGTAATGCTGTGAAATTTGAAATTTCTCCTAATGATAGTCAAATTGAGCCTTTATTTTTAATGAATGAGCATACTGAGAAATTATTCAGAAATTCAAACCTGGGATTACTTGAAGAGCATATTGAACTTGAACAAATACCTAAAATAATTAACTTCTTTCCAACCAGAACTGTTATTAGTAATAACGAAGAATTAGATTACAATAAAGCTGTTCACGCATTAGCTGATACAAATATTCCTTTTTATTACGGAAAGAAAGTGGCTCCTAGTAACACTAAAATTGTTTCTAATTTAAAATGGGAATCAACAGATCACAACGAAAAACGAATTGAAACTTTTCTTGAAAAGATTATACTATTGATTAAAAACAAAATTCTTTTAGAAAAAGGTAGCTTAGATAAGACTGAGCTAATTTGGATGTATCCAACAAGTATGTCTTCATTCAGGATAAATAGGTTGCAGAGTATTTGGACTGAATTGTTTGAAAAACATATAAATAAGATAACTGTACCGATCAAGGTTGCCGAATCGATAACACCATTTTATTATTTCAGAAATCAAATGGGGGTTTCAGCGGGCAGTAATTCGGTTATTTCAATAGATATAGGCGGCGGTACTACTGATGTTGTAATTTACAAAGAAAATAAGCCGTTTTTGGCAACTTCATTTCGTTTCGCTGGAAATGCACTATTTGGAGATGCTTTTGGCGATAGAAATTCAAACATGAATGGTTTTGTACAAAAATATAGTGAAAAATATTCTGGTCTGTTAGACAGTAATGGATTGTATGGATTGAAAAGTGTTTTGGATGTCTTAAATCAAAATAGGAAATCCGAAGAAATAATTTCATTTTTACTTTCGTTAGAACAGAATGAACAAATAATAGGTAAAGCTGCACCTATTTCTTTTTCAAAAGATTTGACAAAGGACACCGATTTGAAGATTGTAATTACGCTATTTTATGCTTCAATTTTATATCATATTGCAAAACTAATGAAAGATAAAGATATTGTTTCTCCACGATATGTAACTTTTAGCGGGACAGGCTCTAAAATTCTTAATTTAATAGGTAGTGATGCTACATTACAGAAGCTGTCTCAAACTATTTTCGATGATGTGTTGAGTAATGAGAATAAAACAAAGATTGATTTAAAAAAAGTTAACAATCCAAAAGAAATTAGCTGTATTGGCGCTTTATTCCAGAATCCAGAAGATAGAGAATTAAACATCAAAGATATTGAAACGGTATATATAGGAAGTAAGAATCTAAGTTTTAATATTGAAGAAAAATTGAAATACCCGGACTTAAATGACACCTTTTATAAAAATGTTGCGGATGAGTACATCAGTTTTATAGATTGGTTCTTTAGCTTAAATAGCAAGTTCAAATTTAACGATGAACTTGGCATCGACCCTTCTCAATTTGAAAACTATAAGAGTTATCTACAAGAGGATGTCTCAGACAATATTAAAAAAGGAGTTGACTCTAAAAAAGCAGAATTAAAAGGAACTCAAGACGAGGAACTTATGGAAACACTATTTTTTTACCCACTAATTGGGGGTCTTAACAACTTAGCCTTTAAAATATATCAAAATCTTTAAAAAAAATTAATATATCGGCATTATCATAAGATAAATTTATTTGAAAATAATTTCGATCAATTACATAGTTTTTAAAATAAAAGAATAATCTCCACCAAAATATGAGAAAAATAGTAATGATAGTTTTTCTGACTACATTTTTAACTAATGCGCAGTCAAATTTAAGCCAAGAACAATTTGAAAAAGTTGTAGATAATATGACTTGCTTATGCATAAACGAAGCTTTAGATAAGAGTACATTAGATTGTGAAAAAACAACTATAAAAGAAAGTAATATTCCTACAACAGACACAAAAACGCTTGACCTATATAAAGAATTTCAAAAACTCAAAAAAACAACTGATAGTAAAGAGCTATCAATTATTTTTTTAACTAAAAATGTTTTTCAATCCTCAAAATATGAAAAAATTAAAGCATTTGCCGAAAAAAGAAAAGGCGACAAAATTAACGACATAATTAAAAAAATTAGGGAAAAAATAACGTTGATCTCATCGGAAAATACCAAGAGTTCAGATAATGTTAGTCAAACTTCAGATCAATCAGATCAATTTCAGAATTCAGAATCAACGCCGCAAGCCGAACAAGTAATTCCAAACGTGTATACTGATAACATTGAACCAGAGACTAAAAAACAAAAATATGATACAGGAGATTTTATGAAAGATTATGGATTTAGTTTCATTCTGTTCATAATGATTGTAGGTCTTTATATTTACCTAAGACGAAGAAATTTTGCAAGTGTAAAAAAAGTAGAATTTATGATTAAAGTGAATGAAGGCAAAAGAAAACTTAATCCTATATCAGTCCCACCTATTTCTTCTCATAGCCCAAACAGAGGTTTAGAAGATTCGGTGAACACTTTAAAAGACACAATAGGGAGGTTGGAAGTTAAAATTATAGCTTTAGAAACGCAATCAAAAAAAGAGGCTTTAGTACCCACCATCTCTGTAACTGAAGTTCCTAAAACACCAATTATGCTGCAAGATGATAAAATATTTTATAAACATGCACCACATGAAAGCGGATATTTTGATACAGATGATGAAGTTAATTTGGGTGACGCAGTATTTAAATTTACGATTTATAACAACAATTCTAATTTGGCTAGTTTCGAAATTATTAAGGAAAAGAAAAAATTAATTCTTGATTACCCTAATAAATATATAAAACCTGTATGTGAAGAATTAAACGCATTTAATCAGAATGCTAATAATTTAGTAATCCATTCCGGGATTGCAGAAAAAAGAAACGATAAATGGGTGGTAACATCAAAAGCAAAAATTAAATACGAATAGATATGCATGATATACTAATAGGAGGTCTAATTGCAATTATTGTAATGGCACAAATCTTAGTGGCAATTACCACTTCTAAAAAAATAGCGCTATTTAAAACTATAGTACCGGAGGCTAATAGTTTTGAAACAGTAAAAGTTTTTATTCCTGAAGATCAAATAAAAACGGTGACAGTTGAGCATATTTTAAATAATTTAGATAGTTTCAGTAATCCTACTCTTGTGACCGAACAAATTAAAAAAAAGACTAAAAAGAAAATAAAAATTAGTGAGGCTATCGCTGAAGAATATAATACCGATACATTTACTATTGCCAATGAAGTCAATGATTTAAACCTTTTCGATATAAATCATAATGATGAAGTTATGGTTTGGATTACAAAAGGAAACTTAGATAAGAAAATACCTAAAAAGGATTTATCTAATTATAAATCTATAGGATGGGCTAGTCTGAGTGACGATAATATAAATTCTCAAAATTAAAACAGAGCAACCAATATGGAATCAAAATATATTGAAATAACGCTAATAAAATCAACTGGCAACTCGAATGTAGTTTTTGAAAAAGTTTTAAATTCTGTCAACACTTATTTATTGAGAAATAAAGGAGCAGTTAGTGATTTTAATTTAATTAAAGATGTAGTTGAACGAAATACAGATGCAATTGATGAGGAGATAAATACATTATTACCTATACCCTTATATTTAGGATTAATGGGAACTATGTTAGGAATAGTTATTGGCCTTTTCGCTATGCCTAGTATCAGTGATGCCAATTTTGAAAAGGCTATTGATATCCTGATTGGCGGCGTGAAAATAGCCATGATTGCTAGTTTTACGGGATTATTATTAACTGTTTTACTATCAGGTTGGAAGTATAAGGGAGCAAAGACGAAGGCTGAAGGACTTAAAAATGATTTTTTTACATGGATACAAACTCACCTTTTGCCAGTTTTGTCGCAAAATATTTCTTCCAGTATCTACTCTTTACAGGCCAATTTACTTAAATTCAATGATACCTTTGAAACTAATATATATAATTTTAATGGTCTAATGAACCGCATATTAGATTCTTTTGAAGGTCAAACTAACTTAATGAACGATCTTAAAGAAGTTGACGTTGCTCAGTTAGCAAAATTGAATGTAAATGTGCTGAAAGAACTTCGCACGAGCACTAAAGAATTTGAAAAATTCAATACTTACCTCCATCAGGTAAACTCTTTTGTTGATAATGCACAGAAATTAAATTTTAGTATAAACAATCAATTAGATCGAACACAGTCAATAGAAAAAATTGCAGATTCTATAGGTACTAATATAGATATGAATAAAGAAATAATCGATATTCTACAATCTGAATTAAGAGAAGTAAGCAGTAGAAAGCAAATTGTTTCAGATGCTGTTATTGACGTTGATAATGTATTAAGTAAGAGTTTAGAACAGTTAAAAATACATATTGATACTCAAATAAAAGCAATAACAGATATAACTATTAAAGAAGAAGATCTATTAGAAAAACTTTTAAAAGAAGACAGAGGTAATTTAAATGAATTGAAAAAATTAGGACAGTTAAATACAAGTATGTCTAATATGGAACAGGAAGCTAAGTCACAAAACAACAAATTAGAGGCGCTTAATACTTCTATAGATAAACTGTCTGACGCGATTTTAAATCAAAAGCAGCAAACAGGATTAGAAATTCCAAAACCACTTAAATATGCAGGATACGCTTTTATTTACTCAGGCGCCATCATTGGTATTGTATTTAGTGGATGGAAAATATTTGAATTTATTTTTAGGTAATTATGTCAAAAAAAACAAATTTTTTCTGGGCCAGTTACGCTGATTTGATGACCAGTCTCTTTTTTATAATGTTAGTGTTATTTGTACTTGCTGTAGCGATGATGAAAAGGCAGTCCAAAGCAACTAAGGAAGAGTTAAAGAAAATTACAGAAATACAAAATTCTGTAAAGCAATTAGATCCAAGATATTTTTCTTATCAAGAAGAATACAAAAGATTCACATTAAAAAGACAAATTCAATTTGCTCCTGCAAAGAGTGAAATCAAAGATGAGTATAAACCATATTTATTAGATGTTGGAAAAAATATTGAAAGCTTAATTATTAGACTAAAAACTGAGTACCAAAATAAAGATATTAAATATATGATTATTATTGAGGGTATGGCTTCAAAGGATAATTATAAAGATAATGATGCACTAAGTTATTTTCGGGCATTGTCTCTCTTAAAACTTTGGGAGAAAAATAATATCCAATTTGATCCCAATTTCTGTGAACTTCAGGTAGCTGGAAGTGGAACAAGAGGTGTTGGTCGTCACAATGGAAAGTCTGAAATGAAAAATCAACAATTCTTAATACAAATCATTCCAAAAATAGGTGAAATTGAAAATAAAAATAACTAAAATAGTATGTGGAATAACAGCGATAACTATTTCAATGTTATTTATAGATTGTACAAATTGCTCAAGATCTGGAAGAAATAGTACGAGAGATGCAAAACCTAAATATAACTCTATTTCCGGCTCAAATAGAGAAGGAAAGACTATAATAAAAATGTCAGAAGAAAATGGTGTTTACAATATACCTGTAGAAATTAATGGAAGCAATATGAATTTTATTTTTGACACAGGTGCATCTGACATTACAATCTCTGCAACTGAAGCGATGTTTTTATACAAACAAGGTACTTTGAGAGACGAGGATATTTTAGGAAAGCAACAATATCAAATTGCGGATGGAAGTATCACAGAAGGAACAATAATAAATCTGAGAACTGTAAAAATTGGAAATAAAACCCTTGACAACGTTAGAGCTTCTGTAGTCCATAATAATGAAGCTCCTCTACTATTTGGTCAATCAGCATTGGCTAAATTTGGAAAAGTGTCGATTGATTATAGCAAAAATGAAATTACTTTTGAATAACTCAATCATTAACCCCTCCTGTCAATCCTGCTATTCCTATAAAATCTAAATCTTCCTAAGATTATTTCTAATTTGTTAGATTTGCAGCGATGGTTGGCTTTTGTTATCTGGTATTCGTTGTTAATCGAAAAAATAACAAAAATGAAGTTTTTATTTATGTAGCTTTAGCACTTCTATTTCAACCATTTATAAAAATAGCTTTAGGTAGAACAATTTGGAATATAGTTGATGTGTAGTTGGAACTATATTGATATTATCAATTTTTAAAAATAACAACAAAAAAATATAAAAATAACTATTCGCTACGTTGTGTAATGTATTAGTATTAAAATATTTCTAATTGGCACTCACTCTTGAAAATTCGTTATGTCAATTATTCAATTCATAGCAACTATTGTAGGAGTATCCATTTTCTTTTACCTTTTTGAAATAATTAAAAGAATATTCATGAAATATTACTATCGCTTCATCGCTACACTCAGAAAAGTATACCGTTTATTGAACGTAAAGAAACGTTCTGAAATAGTTTGGAAAGAGTTGATCAAACTGCATAAAGAAGAAAATTGGTACTTTGGAAAATTTGAAAATGAGAAATATATTTTAACTACGTTTACAGATAAAGAAAATAGAAAGCAAAAATTTAGATATGAATTAACAGAAAACAATCTCAAATTTCACTCCTTTATTTTAAATAGTTTTGATGAAGATAAAACCAATGACATATTGGTTTTAGCCTCACATCTGAATGAATTAATAAGTTTTGGAAAAGTAAGTGTGAGCACTAAATACAATTGTGTTCAATTAATTTACGATGGCGATTTGGTAAACTATATGTTGTTTCCAGGTGAAATTCATTCTGACTTAAGATCACATTATCATTTAACGATTGATTTTTTATGGGCTTTTTCAAATTTGATTGAAACTAATGAAGATCCTGTTTTTGTAGTTTCGGAGCTTTTAAGACGAAATAACGATCAAGATAAAACAACAGATTAATGAAAAATACTATTTCAATTTGCTTATTATTTTTTATAACAATCGTTAACGCCCAACCCACACTCCTATCCTGGAATATATCAAACCTTGGCAAATCTAAATCAAATAGCGAGATCGCTTTTATGGCAGCGACAATCAGAGATTACGATATAATTGCTATTCAGGAGGTCGTTGCAGGAAACGGCGGCGCTCAAGCAGTAGCAAGATTAGCAGATGAACTCAATAGAAAAGGAAGCAAATGGGATTACACGATTAGTGACCCTACAAGCGGTAGCCCGAATAAATCAGAACGCTACGCTTTTATTTGGAAAACAAGTAAAGTCAAGATTATCGGAAAAGCATGGCTGGAAAAAAAATATCATTTGGAAATTGAAAGAGAACCTTACCTGTGTACTTTTGAATACGGAAAGAAGCAATTTACCGTGGTTAACTTTCATGCGATTCCTAAAAAAAGTCAACCTGAAACGGAAATAAAATACTTTAAATATTTACCTGCTGATTATCCCAAGTTAAACTTGATTTTTGTTGGTGATTTCAATTGTCCGCAGTCGCACAGCGTTTTTAATCCTTTAAAACAAATGGGATATAAATCAGTTTTAGTTGGTCAAAAAACATCACTAAAAACAGCTTGTACTGTCACTGAGTGTTTGGCTTCAGAATATGATAATATCTTTTACAATTCTAGTAAAGTAAATATAGTACAATCAGGGGTACTTCATTTTTATACCAACTTTGACTCTTTAAAAGAGGCGCGACTCATATCAGATCATATTCCTATTTGGTTTCAATTTTCTTTAGCAAAGTAATAGCATGATTGCTAAAGCTTAGAAATGGAACATGAACGCCACTGATTGAGCTGATTTACACTGATTTATTTTAATTTATTATTGTATGTTAGTATTATTGATGTCGTTAAAAATCGAATGGAATTACTGTATCAATGAATTTATAGTATGACGCAAGTAATTTCAAAAAAATAATACCGTTATTTTAAACATCTAAGCCATATAATTTTTACATATAATCCTTAAATATAATGTTGGGAAAACATAAGGTGAATCGTCAATTGTTTTTTGTCACATTAAGACTAGGTAAATACATTAGCAACCGCACCTAAATGCAACAATAAATTGTTGCTATAACGGATAATAATCTCTGTTTTGTTTTACTACACTTGGTAGATAAAGAAAAATAATAGTTTAAATGTTTAAGGATAGCTAATTTTACAATATTGAGTTATTTTTTTATTTCTAAAAGCGAAAATACAGAATCGTAATTATTATTGACGCATTAGACCTCCATGATTTGATTGAATACTTCCTTTATCAGTATGATAATTTTGGGTTTATAGATTTATAAATTTATCAACGATTTGAAAAAAACTATAAATTCTGGATTTCTATTTTTACTTAATACCAACGAATTTGGTACACAAAAAAAATGCCCTTTAAAAAATTAAAGGGCATTTTATTCAGTTAAAAATTTAGAAAGTATTATTTTCCTTTATAATAGTTGGCTCCCCACATATCATATCTTTTTTTCTGAGTTTCAATTTTAGTTTGAAACTTAGGCCAGTCTTTCTTGTCTTTTGGAGACCATAAAACTTCGCTTAACGCGCTCAAACGTGGAAAAATCATATACTCTACTTTAGCAGGATTAAGCATATACTCTGTCCACACATTACCTTGAGCTCCTAATACATATTTACCTTGTTCTGCAGTCAATTCTTTTGGAATTGGCTCATAGCTATAAATTTTTTCTAGATTGGTATAACCGCCTATAGTAACTTCAGGATCATTTTTAGTTTGTGAATGATCTAAATACACATGGCTTCCTGGAGTCATAATTACTTGGTGATTTTCTTTAGCAGCAGCAATACCTCCTGCTTCACCTCTCCAACTCATTACTACAGCATTTGGCGCAAGCCCACCTTCAAGGATTTCATCCCACCCTATTAATGTTCTACCGTTTTTATTGATGTATTTTTCCATACGCTGAATAAAATAGCTTTGTAGTTCATGCTCATCTTTTAACCCTTTTTCTTTGATCAATTGCTGACAAAATGCACTTCTCTTCCAAGCATCCTTAGGAGATTCATCGCCACCTACGTGAATATATTTTGAAGGAAATAAAGCCATTACCTCATCCAGAACATCTTCTAAAAAATTAAAAGTGTACTCTGTTGGTGCATATACATCCGTAAAAACACCCCAAGTTTCTTGTACTAATTTAACTTTTCCACTTGCTAAATCTTTCTTGCTTTGTTCAGAAATCATATTGGCAGGAATTTCTGTTGGTTCGTCAGGGAAACAACTAAGCATTGGATAAGCTGCAATGGCAGCGCTACTATGACCTGGCATTTCGATTTCAGGTATTACGGTGATAAAACGATCAGAAGCATATTTTACAATTTCTTTCACATCTTCTTGTGTGTAAAAACCACCTTCTGGCGTATTATCACTTCCAGTCCCAGGATATCTGCCTACAATAGATCCATTTCTTTTAGATCCTATTTCAGTAAGTCTTGGATATTTTTTAATTTCAATTCTCCATCCTTGATCTTCAGTTAAATGCCAATGAAAATAATTCAACTTGTGTAAAGCCAAATAATCGATATATTTTTTTACAAATTCTACTGAAAAAAAGTGACGTGCTACATCAAGCATCGCTCCTCTATATACAAATCTTGGCTCATCTTTAACCGTAACTGCAGCAATTTTCAGTGATTTGCTTTTCTCAACTGGTAGTAATTGTATTAAAGTTTGCATCCCGTAAAAAGTACCAATATCAGAATTCCCCTCAATCATCACTCCATTAGCATCACTTTTAAGACTATATCCTTCAGCTTTTAAACCTGTAATATTTTTTAAGCTGTTGAATTTGATATAATTTTTTGAAGCTTTTTTTACAATCGGCAGTTTAAATCCATAATAGCTCATTAAATACTCATTTAAAAAAGAAGCGCTAGCGTTATCCATTTTATTTGAAACCACTAAACTTGTTTGTGCACTTATTACAAAATTTCCTGTATTGGTAATTACCTCCACGGGCTGAGGAATAATTTTCACCTCTTGCGCAACAGTCAACACACTACATAGTAGCAGTGAAAACACAAATGATTTTATCATATTTTTATTTTTTAATTATTATTAATTCTGTTTTTTTTTTAAGATTTAATTTAAACAGTGCTAACTGTTATTTCTACTTGCAGTAATGTATAAATTACGATAAAAATTAAGTTCGAATATATGGTTAATTGCTCTTACTTCGCGACAGTACCTACCAGTTTATAAATGAGAGTTTCAAAATTTAAATTTTAATAGTATTTATAATTGAAAGCTGGTCTATTTATCTGGTTTCGAGAGATATTATTATCAAGTTAGTTGTTTTGTTTTTGTATAAAAAAACGCATTTCCTAAATAAAGAGAAAATCTAAATTACAAGAAATGCGTTTTAAAAACTTTAGTGAAATATTACTTCGCTGAAACTATAACTTTTCCTGTTTCCAGTCCATTACTTTTAGCAACTACTGTAAACTTGCCAGTTTGTCCTTTTTTAGCTTTTACAATTACTAGTGCCATTCCGTTGAAAGCATTTCTTTGATGACTTTGAAATGGCGTAAAACTGGTAGCATCACCGTTATCTGTAGCTACAATTTCACCAGCTCCTTCAATTGAAAACTCAATCAATGGATGCGTGCGAGGAACAGTTAAACCTTCATTATCAACCACTTTTACAGTTATAAAAGCAAAATCAACATCATCTGCAGCAATAGTATTTCTATCTACTGAAAGATCTAATTTAGATGCTTCTGCAGTTGTTTTTACGCTGTCAGTAGCCCATTTTTTTCCGTTTTTATAACTAATCACTTTAAGTTCACCGGGAACATATTTTACATCATCCCAAATCAAACGGAAATCTACGCCTTCTTTTTTGGTTTTTTTACCTAAACTTTTTCCATTCAAAAACAATTCTGCCGTATCACCAGAAGTGTACACATGAACTGGCGTGATAGAATCTAATCTTTCTTTCCAGTTCCAATGTGGCAGAATATGCGCCATAGGTAAATCTGGTTTCCATCGTGATTGATAGCTATAAAAACGATCTTTTGGGAAACCCGCTAGATCAATAATTCCAAAATAACTACTTCTTGATGGTGGATTTTTCTTTCTGATTTCTTCTAACTTTTTCTCTAATTCAGCTACTTTTGAAGGGTCTGATCTAAAGTTTAACAAGTTTGTATCATCCGAGTTATAGGGAGTAGGTTCACCTAAATAATCAAAACCAGTCCATACATATTCCCCTAACATTTTTGGGAATTTTGCCATGGTTCTAAATTGTTCATCTGGAGTACAGCCCCAACCGGGATGCGCGGTATCATAAGAGGAAATTTGCCAGTTTTGGTAATCATTTCTAAAGAAATATTCCCCACGTGAACTCACCGTTGACGCGGTTTCACTTGCTATTGTTGGCATATTTGCATATCGAGGATCAGCTTCCCATTTAGCTTGTTGACTATAAAAATAATTTACTCCCATTAAATCTAATGAAACTGGCGCGCCAACTTCGCGACTTGCGTCTGGATCATTATACCCATTAGAAACTGGTCGTGTAGGATCTAATCTTTTTACAATATCAGCTAAATGTTTTGTCAATTCAACATTACGTTGCTCTGGCACTTCATTACCTATCGACCAAATAAAAACAGAGGGATGATTGCGATCACGATGAATTAGCGCTTTCAAATCTTTTTCATGCCATTCGTCAAAAATTTTATTGTAATCATTTTTCTTTTTACCTACTTTCCAGTTGTCAAAAGCTTCATCCCACACTAAAAATCCCATTTGATCAGCTAATTCCAGTAATTCTGGAGCAGGCGGATTGTGTGAAGTTCGCAAAGAGTTCACTCCCATTTCCTTTTGGATTTTTAACTGTCTACGTAAGGCGCTCGTATTTATAGCTGCTCCTAAAGCTCCTAAATCATGGTGATTACATGTTCCATTAATTACTACCTTTTTACCATTCAAAAGAAAGCCCTTATCTACTGAAAATTCTATGGTTCGAATTCCGAACGGAGTATTATAACGATCTACTATTTTACCATCGATAGTGATAGTTGTTTGTGCTAAATAGCGATTTGGAGCCTCAATATCCCAAAGTTTAGGATTTACAACAGCCGTTTGAGTTTCAGTAATTGCACTAGAATTTGCGTTTACATCCACTGTCACCGCTTTTGTGGCAGTCACTTTCTTTGCTGGCTTATTATTTTTATCCAATTCAAAAAAACTAGTTTGCACTACAGCACTAACTTTTTTATCCGATTGGTTATCAACGGTCACCGCTAGTTTAACCGTAGCTTTTTTAGTAGTCACTGCAGGAGTAGTAACATACGTTCCCCAATGACCTACGTGAACAGGATTTGTTTTCACTAACCATACATGACGGTAAATTCCGGCTCCAGGATACCAACGGGAATCCCAATTCTCTGTATCAAGACGCACTGCAATTACATTATCCTGTCCCGGTTTGAGATAAGGCGTAATATCCATTCTAAACGAACTATAACCATAAGGCCATGTTCCCACGTACTGTCCGTTTAACCATATTTTGGCATTAGCCATCGCTCCATCAAAATCGACAAAAACTTGTTTCCCTTTATCGGAAGCAGGTACGGTAAAATGCTTGCGATACCATCCTATTCCTCTCCAGGGAAGTTTTCCTGTTTCACCCGTAATATCACTACGAAAAGGTCCAGCAATTGCCCAGTCATGTGGCAAATTCAATTTTTGCCATGAGGCATCTTTTTGATCTACGCTTTCTAAGTTTTTAGGTTCATCAACTCTTGTTCCATCAGGTTGTAACCCGTATCGAGAATAAAGCCATCCTTGATCAAAAGATTGCGTATCCACCGCTCCCATTCTTTGAATAGTGGCACTAGTCTGCGCTACTGAAACTTGAGCAGTGATTAAAAATATTCCTATAATCAGTCGCAGTAGTACTTTAAATCGTTGTTTGTTTTTCATAGTTAGAATTATAATTAATTGATAATATTGTTATTGTAAACCACCTTGACCGGTGTATAATTTAATAGGCTTGTCTAATTTAACTTTTAAAACGGTAACATATTTATCTAATGCTGCTTCTGGTAAATCGATATAAACCAATCCCGGAACTGGACTCCATGAAATTTTTCCCACTACTTTATGTGATATATTTACAGCAGTTCCTAAAGTCGTTATGCTTTCGATTTTATTATCTAAACCTTTGAGCAGTAATGGCCCTGTTGCTTTACCAAAAACAAATAAGTAAAGTGTTGTATTATCTTTTGATAAAGTGGTAGGTCCATAGAAATGACCTTGCTCTACTCCTGCAACTGTATTAAAAATCCCTTCTCCATTTCTTTTATTCCAAGCCCCAAGTTCTTTTAGTACTGCGACTTGCTGTTCAGGAATAGTTCCATCTTCTTTAGGTCCAATGTCTAAAAGTAGATTACCACCATTAGAAACGGCATCTACAAAAATGGTGATGACCTCATACGGTGTTTTCCAGTTTTGATCCTTAGGTTGGTAACCCCAATTATCGTTAATAGTCATACACAATTCCCACCATTTAAAAGTGGGTCTTTTAACTGGAAAGTTTTGCTCTGGTGTGTCATAATCTCCATATCCTTGCAATCTTCCATTTATAATGGTGTTCGGATTCTTTGCTAACATGATTTGGCGCACTTTCTGTGATTCCCATTCTTCAGCAGAGTGTTCCCAGTCTCCATCAAACCACCATAAATCAGGATTAAATTTCTCGCTGATTTCTTTTATTTGCCCTTGGAAAAAATTTCTAAACTTGTTCCATCTTCCATAATCATTAGCAATTTTGTAGCGTGCACTATCTTTTAAAAACCCTGGATAATCTTGATTAGTCCAGTCAATCAAGGAAAAATAAGCACCTGTTTTTATATTGCGTTTGCGCAGTTCTTCAAAAAAAGGTTTTATCATATCTCTCTTAGCTAGAGTAGCCTTAACGATACTTAGATTATTCATTTTAGTATCATACATCGCTACACCATCGTGATGTTTAGTAGTAATTACTGAATACCTTGCGCCACTTTCTTGGATTAAATCAGCCCAAGTGGAAGGATCATAATTCTTTAAAGTAAATCCTTTTACTTGCTTCATATAATCAGCATGAGCGATTTCCTTATTATGAAAACTCCATGATTCTCCTATTCCATTAACCGCATAAATACCAGTATGAATAAAAATTCCTAGTTTAGCATCAGCAAACCATTGCATTTTCTCCTTTATGGTATTAGGATCAATTTTTGACTGTGCACTGGCACACCATAATGCTCCACTAAAAAGAGCCGTTACTAGTATTTTTTTCATATTTCCTTCAATATTTATGATTAACGAATTTACTAAAACGATTTTGCAATACAAATAAAAACAATTAAATCGAGTAATAAAATCGTAATCAAGCTTTTATTACTTCCATTTCGCTATGCCTAAAAATATTGCGCTGATTTTATTAAACGGCACTATATCAATAATCTCGGAAAGCATACTAAACTATATACCTTCCAAGATTTATCTAATCTTTTTTTCACTAAAGCAAAAATGATTATAATTTATTATAAACTTCTGTCTAAATGCGTATATCCTCCATCCACATAAATTAGTTGTCCAGTAGTATGACTTGATTTTTCAGAAAGTAGAAACACCACCATATTAGCAATTTCTTCAGCTGTGGTCATTCTATTTCCTAATGGAATTTTATCTGTGATTTGTTTTAATTTTTCTTCTGGACTATCAAATGTTTTTATCCATGTTTCATACAAAGGTGTATAACACTCTGCTACAATTACTGCATTGACACGAATATTGTACTTTAATAATTCAAGTGCCCATTCTCTGGTCAAAGCATTACGAGCACCATTAGACGCTGCGTAAGCTGAAGTACCTCCTTGACCGGTATCAGCTGTTTTCGAACCTATGTTTACAATACTGCCTTTTGATTTTTTTAATTCAGGCAAAGCATGATGCGCCATTAAATAATAATGTACTACGTTTTTATGCAAAGATTCTATAAAAGCTTGATAGTTTCCGCTCTCTAAACCCACGCCGTCATTGACACCTGCATTATTAATCAGTCCATCAATTCGTCCAAACTCAGCAACTATTCGCTTTATAGCCTTTTCGCAATCTTCAGGCTTTGTTAATTCAGCCACCACGGATTTTGCTTTCCCCCCCGCGGCTTCAATTTCTTTGATCGCTATTTGATTATCACTATCTTTTCGTCCAATGATTACTGGAATCGCCCCTTCCAAAGCTAAGACCTTGCAAATTCCAAGTCCAATTCCTTTGGCTCCACCCGTTACAATTATAATTTTATTTTCTAAATTTAAATTCATTTTTTTTACTTTATAAGTGATAGCATTTCACTGCATTGCCTCCCCAAATTTTATTTTGATCCTCTTTTGAAAAAGTTGAAAAATAATTTTCAACAATGCTACAACATTGCTTATACGACGCTGCTAATAAACAAACTGGCCAATCACTTCCAAACATTAGTCGGTCTATTCCAACATTATCTACGAGCACATCTAAGCAATACTTAAAATCTTCTGCTTTCCAATTGCTCCAATGGGCTTCAGTCACCATGCCAGAAACCTTGCAATATACATTTTTAAATGTCGCTAATTCCTTAATTCCCTTTTCCCATTCTGATACATTAGCACTTTGAAAATTTGGCTTTGCCAAATGATCAATTACAAAAGATTGTTGAGGAAAACGTGCTACAAACTTAGCTGCGTAAGACAAATGCTTTGGTAAAATCAATAAATCATAAGTGAAATTATATTTTTCTAATAGAGCAATTCCTTGACAAAAATCGTCTCCAAGCAAGAAATCATCCTCCGCTTCGCCCTGAACGATATGGCGAAAACCTTTTAGTTTATCAAATTTAGAAAAATAGTGTAACCGCTCTTCAATATTTACAGCTTTAAAATCGACCCAACCCACTACTGCTTTTATAAAATCATTATTAGCAGCAAGTTGAATTAAAAAATGAGTTTCCTCCTCACTTTGATCCGCCTGCACGGCAATACATCCATCAATATTATTTTCTTGTAATATAGGAAATAAGTCAGCAGGCATAAAATCCTGCTGAATTACTTTCATATCCTCACTAATCCACGCCTCTTTTATGGGATGATATTTCCAAAAATGCTGATGGCTGTCTATTTTCATTTCAGTTCAAATATTTTTTCCATAAGTATCCACTTTTCTCCTGGTTTTGCAAAAGGCAAGGCTTTTTGAAATTTCCACATTAGTTGTTCCCACTCTTGAACTTTAGGATTAGTAGCGTCCATTTTTGATTTTTGATCAAATGAAAATGTTTCGTCGGCCTCTATAATCATACACATTCTATTGCCCACACAGTAAATATCCAAGACTTCAATTCCTGAATCCTTAATGCTTTTTGTAATCTCTAGCCAAATATTTTGATGATACTCTTTATATTCAGCTATCAACTGCTCATTTTCTACTAAATCTAGTGCCAAACAATATTTTTGTGCTGCCATAATTTATTTGCTATAAGCGATTGCCACTTGTTTACTTGATCCTAAACCGTCCATTCCTAACTCAATTATATCACCTGCTTTGATATAAATTGGATTGGGCTTAATTCCTAATCCTACGCCTGGAGGTGTTCCTGTACTTACAATATCGCCCGGAAGCAAAGTCATAAATTGACTTAAATAATGCAATAAGAATGGAATTTTAAAAACTAAATTCGAGGTATTACTATTTTGGAATTTCTTACCATTAACCGTTAACCACATTGGAATATTATTTACATCAGCAATTTCATCTTGAGTGGCCAAGAAGGGTCCAAGTGGTGCAAAGGTGTCACAACCTTTTCCTTTGGCCCATTGACCACCCATTTCAATTTGGTATGCTCGTTCACTATAATCGTTTAACAAAGCATAACCGGCTACATAATCTAAAGCATCAGCTTCATCAACGTAACTTGCTTTTTTCCCCACTACAAAAGCTAGTTCTACTTCCCAATCTGTTTTTTCGCTATTTTTTGGAATAATTAAATCGTCATTTGGACCACATAATGAAGTAGTGGATTTAAAAAACAAAATAGGTTCCGTAGGAATTGGCGCATTCGTTTCTCTGCAGTGATCTACATAATTTAAACCAATACATATTATTTTAGAGGGTCTCGCTACCGGTGAGCCTAACCTAACGTCTAGAGCGACCTCTGGTAAATGCGGATCAGAAGCTAAAGTATTTTTCAGTTTTTCTAACCCGTCACTTTCGAAGAAAGATTCATCATAATCAGACACAATGGAGGACACATCATATCGCGTATTATCTATTATAATTCCTGGTTTTTCTTTTCCTGCTGCTCCAAATCGTATAAGTTTCATAATTTTTATTTAATTGTTATTTCAATAATTGTATCTATTGGATCTAAAATAATTCCTTGTAGATAGACATAAGTTCCTTCTGCCTTAATTTTATATTTTAATGCTGTTTTAGTATTGAGCAAATTGCATTTTACTATTTTAGTTTTCATCTCAGGAATCAAGATATAAGAACTGTCTTTTGGCTTTTTTATAATATGTGCATATACTGTTTTTTGCTTCGCCGTAACGGTTCCCCATTCCTGCGGTTTTATAATTCCGCCTCTAGTGCCATAAATACTTTCACCATTTATTTTCATCCAATCCCCTATTTCTTTTAAGGTTGCCACAAATTCTGGTTGAATCGTTCCATCAGGCATTGGTCCTACATTCAGCAAGAAATTAGCATTGAGACCAGCGGCATTCACCATATAATGAATTAAATCTTTGGTCAATTTGTATTTCGTATCTGTAATTTTAAAACCCCATGATTCATTCATAGTTTCACAAGTTTCCAAGGGCAATTGAGAAATAGACTGCCCTCCAAAACCAGTAGAATTTCCTCCCGGTAAATCTTTTTCGAAGGCTTGAAAATCTTCTCCCGGAATAGGCAACAAATGATGATTATTCGAAATCAAACAATGGGGCTGCAACGAATGAATTAAGGTATAAATCTCATCATAATGCCAATCTACTTTTGATTTTAAAGTTTTATCGGTGTCGTTATCCAATTGATCCCAATGACCGTCAAACCAAATTCCGTCAATTTTGCCATACTGGGTCAACAACTCTGTTAACTGTGCTTTCATAAAACGGATGTAACTTTCCCAATCGCTTTTTTCAGTTCTCCCTGTTCCTTTCCCAGTTTTTCCGGTTTCATATTGGTAATCGCTACGATACCAATCTAACAGCGAATAATATAAAAACAGTTTGATCCCTTCCTTGTGACATTCATCAGCTAACTGCTTTAAAACATCTTTGCCATAAGGCGTATTGGTAATTTTCCAATCAGATTGTTTGGTGTCCCAATTGCTAAAACTATCGTGGTGCCGAGTGATGAAAGTGATATATTTCATTCCTCCAGCTTTGGCCGTAGCCACCCATTTTTTAGCATCAAAGTTTTGCGGGTTGAATATATTAATCAGTCTTCCGTATTCCTTTACTCCAATATTTTTATTATTCATTACCCATTCGCCGTCACCCAGAACGCTAGAAGCACCCCAATGAATAAACATTCCCAGTTTCATATCCTGAAACTCCGTTCTTGCCGCTAAATTTTCAGCTGTAGGCGTATAGGTTTGAGCTTGCACAGCTACTATTGAGATACATGTAAATAATAGATATTGGATTACTTTTTTCATATTTTATTTTTTATCAGTAGTATCTAAATACAACCCTATTTCTGCCAGCGCTGGTTGTAATCGAGCAGCAACTATTCGCAATCTTACTTTAGAGGCTGTAATTGTAGGAAACTCTAACAAGCGTTTGAAACCGATCGTGGTTCCTTCTGTTGCTTTTTTCCACTGTCCATTTTCCCAATATTCTAGAATAAACTGTTCTACTCTTTGTCCCTTTCGAATATTTTCCTGAAGCAATAATACATTAAATGTTTTTGCTCCTTTTAAGTCCAATTCAACAGCATCATCATTTCCTTTCATTGAAAATGTATGATCTGTAGCGTCGTTTCCGTCTAATAAATATTTAATTTTTTTTACTTTTCCAGTGGCCTTTGCATTTTTCATCAAGTTTACTTTGAAAATTTCATCTAGCTTTCCTCTCCATTCCTTTAGAGCATTTACATCGTAATCAGTAAACAAACCTCTTTTGTCTGGTGGTATATTTAATAAAAGCACTCCGTTTCTTCCCACTGAATGAAAATAAATCTCTTTCAAGTAGGCAGGAGTTTTTACTTTTTTATCTTCTGCTTCATGGTAAAACCATCCTGGACGAATCGACACATCCGTTTCTGCGGGATACCATTTTAGAGCATCTCCATCTTTCAACTGACTGCGACTTCCTAAAACACTCCCTCGCATGTCCCCTGCTGGCGGTGAATCAGCCGTTGTTTGAGAACCATTATCTGTTTTATTCTTTTTTCCTACCGGCACTACACTCCATTCTTGCTCACGTCCGTGTCCCGTTTCTGTACCTACCCAGCGCACATCAGGACCTGAGACTGCGATTACCGCTTGAGGTTGTAATTTTCGAATTAATGCGTACCATCTTTCAAAATCATATACTTGCTTTTTACCGTTAGGACCTTCGCCATTGGCTCCGTCAAACCAAACCTCATCTACTTGTCCATATTGCGTCAATAATTCAGTTAGTTGAGCGACCATAACGTCATTATACGCATCAGTACCATAACTCGGGTGATTTCTGTCCCAAGGCGAAACATAAACGCCAAAACCTACGCCCAATTCTTTACAAGCATCAGCAACTTCTTTTACTACATCGCCTTTCCCATCTTTCCAAGGGCTTTTTTTCAAAGAGTATTCCGTTGTTTTTGTTGGCCATAAGCAAAAACCATCATGGTGTTTAGCGGTAATGATCACTTGCTTAATACCTGCATCTTTACACGATTTTACCCATTGTCTAGCATCTAAAGCGGTTGGGTTAAATAACTTTGGGTCGTCCTTACCTTCTCCCCATTCTCTACCTGTAAAAGTGTTCATTCCAAAATGGATAAACCCTGTTAATTCTAACTGTTGCCAGCGCAATTGCTCGGGAGTTGGGACAATGTTGGCCGCAATTTCAACCAATTCATTTTCTGACATGGATGGATTGATTACCACAAAGTTTTTTTGTTGGCCATAACTCGCGAATGCAATTGACGAAAAAGCTAAGCCTAGTGCTATATGTTTTAAGCGCGTTTTATTATTACTATTACTCATATTTTATATTTTTAAATTTATAATTTATTTTTATTGTTGCAATTTACTTTTCCTTATTTACTCTACAATATAAACCATTGTGCTTCTCGCTCCATGTGCTCCAATTACTAATGATTGCTCAATATCTGCCGTTTTTGATGGTCCTGCGATAAAAGCACCGAAACCCTCACTGTCCATAGCAATTTTGTCATAAGCATTGTGCATTGTTGCCACTATATCTTTTTTATCGATTACTAAAACTAAATGCTGACAGATAAAAGGTAAGACTCTGTTTTTCATTTGGCTTTCATATACCCATATTGCGCCATTTTCAGCAACGGCAACTGTTCCTCTAATATAAGCTCTTTCTACTTTTTCTAATTCGAATGCTGATCCGGAAATAGCAGGTTCATTTTCAGGAGATGCGCCAGTAATGGTATCAATAATAAAAGTGTTAGTATCTTTATCGGCTCTAATTTTTTCCTTTAAAAGATCTAAATTCGGAATCAATTCAATTTTTCCTCCTATACTTTCTAATACCGTTTTAAACTGTAAAAAATAATCTTTATATTCAATAACAGCAGAACGTTCAATAACAGGCAGTGGAACCAAAGTAGGCTGATTAGCAGCTATTGCATTCAATATATTTTCTCTTGAACTCATCCTATTCTTTTATTTTTATTTTTCCGTTTTTCATATACCATTCTCTAAAGGATTCCTTTGGTGGTTCGGGCATTTCTCTTTGCTTGTACCAAGGATTTAATTTGTTGTTAGTCACAGCTGGAAACACTTTCATCATTCGTCTTCCCATTTTTCCTGCAAAACGATACACACTTGGTTTAGAAAACAGATAAGCCATCGTTTTCATACCAATCGTTTTGGTGGTATCAGCATAACCTTCGGCTACAATAACTTGTCTCCATTTGTACAATTGCTCGTGGATATTGATTTTTACTGGACAAACATTAGTGCAACTGCCACATAAGGTAGATGCAAAAGGCAAATCAGCATTAGCTTTCATGTCTAAATTTGGACTTAAAATAGAACCAATAGGCCCTGCAATAGCGGTGTGATAACTATGCCCACCACTTCTACGATATACAGGACAGGTGTTAAAACAAGCCGCACAACGAATGCATTTTAGCGAATCTCTAAAGTCAGGACGCCCTAATTGCTTACTTCGACCATTATCGACAATTACAATGTGCATTTCCTTTCCCGCTCTTGGTTTGTGAAAATGACTCGAATACGTAGTTACGGGTTGACCCGTAGCACTTCTTGCTAATAATCGTAAAAAAACGGCTAGATGTTCTGCTTTTGGAATAATTTTCTCAAATCCCATACACGCAATATGTACATCAGCAGTATGCGCTCCCATATCTGCATTTCCTTCATTGGTGCAAACCACAAAACCTCCTGTTTCTGCTAAAGCAAAATTGACTCCTGTAATGGCAAGTTCTGATTGAACAAACTTATCACGTAAATGCAGTCTAGCAGCTTCAGTTAAATATTGTGGGTCGTTATTTCCCTTTTCTGTTTGTAAATGCTCATGGAAAGTTTCACTTACATCTTCTCTTTTTAAGTGAATGGCTGGCAATACAATATGACTTGGCGCCTCTTTTCTAAACTGAACAATACGTTCACCTAGATCCGTATCCACCACTTCTACTCCTTGTTCTTGTAGGTATTCATTCAAATGACATTCCTCAGTAAGCATACTTTTACTCTTCACAATCTTTTTAATCTTGTGTTTTTGAATAATACTATGAATAATTTTATTGTGCTCTAATGCATCAGCAGCCCAATGAACAATGATGCCATTTGCTTTAGCTTTCTCTTCAAATTCAGTTAAGTAATTAGAAAGATTAGAAAGTGTATGATTTTTTATTTGCGAAGCCCATTCTCTCAAATCTTCCCATTCAGGCAAGCCATGAGCTGCTTTATCCCTTTTCTCACGAACAAACCACAAAGTTTCGTCATGCCAATCAGTTCTAGGCTCGTCAGCATTAAATTTTTCCGCTAATTCAGCATGTGTTGTTTTCATCTTTTTATAATGAGCTATTCAATATCTCAGCAATATGAATGGTTTTTACAGTACTTCCTTGTCTTTTTAAAATCCCTTCTAAGTGCATTAAGCAGCTAGTATCCCCTGCGGTAATATATTCTACATCATTTTGATCATGTTCTGCAATTCTATCTTTCCCCATTTTGACACTAACAGCTTCTTCAAACACACAAAAAGTACCGCCAAAACCACAACATTCATCACTGCGTTTAGGTTTGCTTAATTGAATGTCAGCAACCATATTCAATAATTGTTCAGGTTTAGAAAATGAAGGCAACATTCTTTCTGACATAGACGAAAGATGTAAACCTCTCTGTCCGTGACAGCTATTGTGTATTCCTACTTTATAAGGAAAACGAGCCTGTAGCTTTTCTATTTTTAAAATATCAGTTAGGAATTCTGTAAGTTCATAAACAGTATTTCTAATATGCGCTGCTTTTTCGGGATGTACCGCATCTTGCAAGTGCTCTTTTATATGTAAAATGCAACTTCCTGAGGGAGCGACTATATAATCGAAACCATCAAAATTTTTAACAAAATTAATATCGCAACCTTTGCTTGATGAAGCAAAACCGCTATTAGCCATCGGCTGACCACAGCAGGTTTGTTCTAATGGGAAACTCACCTCACAACCTAATTTTTCTAATAGTTGCAAAGTAGCAATACCCACTTGCGGATAAAACTGATCGATATAACACGGTATGAATAAGGCAACTCTCATTAATTATTTAATTTTATAAATCCTCCATCAATAGGGTAATCACAACCTGATATAAATCCGGCTTCATCGCTGCATAAAAACAGTGCTAAAGCGGCAACCTCATCTGGTTTACCCATACGGCCAATGGGCTGAGACTTAGATAATTTTTCAAAAATGGCTGCTTCTTGTCCAGGATAAGTTTTTGAAATAAAACCGTCTACAAATGGTGTATGTACTCTTGCTGGAGAAATAGAATTACAACGTATATTTTCACTAAGATAATCCTTAGCAACTGACAAAGTCATAGCCATAACCGCTCCTTTTGCAGTCGAATAAGCAAATCGATCTGGTATCCCAACCCAAGCCGCAATAGACGCCATATTTACAATCACACCACCATTACTTTTACGGAATTGCGGAATTGCAGCGAATAAGCAGTTGTACACTCCTTTTACGTTGACATTCATAATGCGATCAAAATCAGCTTCGGGTGTTGTATCTACTTTTCCAATATGAGCAATTCCGGCATTGTTGACTAGGATATTGATAGCTCCAATTTTTTCGAATGTAGCTACTGCTGCTTCATGACTGGCAACGTTGCAAGCGTGCGCAAAAACTTGCCCGCCTTCGGCAGTAATTTCTTCCACTGCTATTTTAGAACTTTCCTCTGTTAATTCTAGAATATGAACTGTTGCCCCTTGCTTCGCAAATAAAGCCGAAATCGCTTTCCCTATTCCGCTACCGCCTCCGGTTACAACCGCTATTTTATTTTGTAATGAAAACATAATATGTGTTTTTTAATTTTTAATTAGAACAATGATATAATTTTAAACCATATAAGAAATTTAAGAACATTTAAGTTTTAGAATGAACTTAATTAGGCAAATAGCATTTAGCTTTAATTTTGCCATTACTGAATTTAAATTACTAATTCTTTAGTATAAAAAACTATAAAGAAACTCCTCTCTTCCAAGGAATAAAATCATCTTGATTTAGTTGTACTGCTTTTGGAATAATTTCTCCACTAGCTGCTTTAATACAATATTCCAGAATATCTTCTCCCATCTCCTCAATAGATTTTTCTCCGCTGATCACTGGACCACAATCTATATCAATAATATCGCTCATTTTTTTAGCTAATACTGAATTTGTAGCCACCTTAATTACGGGACAAACAGGATTTCCTGTTGGTGTTCCTAAACCTGTGGTAAACAGTATTAATGTCGCTCCCGCCGCTGCTTTACCCGTTGTGGCTTCGACATCGTTTCCAGGCGTACACACTAAGCTTAATCCAGGTTTTGTAACGGGTTCTGTATAATCTAAAACATCTACAACTGGTGCAGTACCGCCTTTTTTAGCCGCACCTGCGCTTTTGATGGCATCGGTAATTAAACCATCTTTTATGTTTCCTGGTGAAGGATTCATGTGAAAACCAGACCCCACTTTATGGGCTAATGCATCGTAAGACTGCATTAAATAAATAAATTTATCAGCTGATTCTTTGGTGGTACAACGATCTATTAAATTCTGCTCTACGCCACATAATTCTGGAAATTCTGCTAATAGGACCTTACCTCCTAATGCAATCAGTAAATCAGAGGTATAACCTACGGCTGGATTAGCAGAAACTCCGCTAAAACCATCACTTCCGCCACATTTTACTCCTAAAACTAAATCGCTTAATGGTGCTGGAGATCTTTCTAATTTATTTATTTCTATCAATCCAGCAAAAGTTTGCTTGATTGCATCTGCTATTAGTTGCTCCTCACTAACGGTTTGTTGCTGTTCAAAAACCAGTAGTGGTTTGTCAAATAAAGGATTTTGCGCTTTAACATCGTTTACAAAATCTTGTACTTGTAAATGCTGACAACCCAAGCTCAAAAGTGTAATTCCAGCTACGTTAGGATGATTAGCATAAGCCGCTAATAAGGCACTCAAAGTAGCTGAATCTTGTCGCGTGCCACCGCATCCACCTTGATGATTTAGGAATTTTATACCATCTACATTTTTAAAAACGCGATCAACATGGTTTGTTGGTGACAACTCTAAATCAATCGATTCAATGGCTTCACCATCTTGATACGCTTTTAGTAATTGATGTGTATATTGCGTGTACTTATCACTGACAGAATAACCCAATTCATTTTGTAAGGCTTCTTTTATTACATCTAAATTTCTATTTTCACAGAAAACCGTTGGAACAAAAAGCCAATAATTAGCGGTTCCTACTCGACCATCTTTTCTTTTAAAGCCGTTAAAAGTTCTGTTTTTGTATTTGGAAACATCCGGTGCATTCCACGAATAATCTATATCGCGATAGCCATAAGGTTCAGCAGCATGTTTTAAATTTTCGATAGTCATTAAGCTTCCTTTAGCAATATCACACTGCACTTTCCCAACTAAAACACCATACATAGTTACTTCATCACCTAACTTTAAATCAGTCGTGTAAAATTTATGTTTAGCCTTAGTCGTATTTTGAAGTATGTACGTTTCTCCTTCAAAAAAAACCAATTCATTTTGAGGTAAATCAGTTAAAGCCACCAGAACATTATCTTTTGGGTGCATTTTAATTACCAATCGTTTCGTTTCGTTATTTAACATAGTATATAAATAAATTTAAGCTTTATTAGCTTTATGTCCGTTGAATGCAAATAATAATATTACTGAAAAGCATACTAATGGAACTAGATAACCCATTTGAATACTTCCTGTAGCATCAGAAATAACTCCTAATACTGGTGGAAGTAAAGCACCACCTACAATAGACATTACAATTAATGAAGATCCTATTTTAGTATTATTTCCCAATCCGTCAATTCCCATAGAAAAGATCGTAGGAAACATAATACTCATAAAAAAAGCAATGGCAATTAAGGTATAAACTACTATTATTCCCGTTCCTGTTATGGCTAAAATGGTCAACAAAATATTAATTATGGTATAGATTATTAATAATTTTCGAGGATGAATGTACTGCATTAAGAATGTGCCAGCAAAACGGCCTAACATAAAAGCAAGTCCAAAAAATCCTAAATATTTAGCAGCAGTTCCTTCCTCTAAACTTGCAGTTGTAGTTGCCATTTTAATAAAAAAACTTCCCACACAAACCTGAGCACCCACGTAGAAAAATTGAGCTACAATTCCCCATCTCAATTTCATAGATTGCAACGCACCTGAAAAACTTGATTCATTAGCACCATCATTATCTTCCTCTTTAATATCAGGCATTCTTGTAAAATAAACCAAAATAGCAACTATAAAAATAATTATTCCTAAAATTAAATACGGCATTTTGACACTTGCTGCTTCTGAAGCTAAATAAGTATTTAGTTCAATTGCTGGCATACTTGCCATTTCAGCTTCCGTATAATTTTTACCTGATAAGATCATAGGACCCACAAATGTAGGAGCTATAAAAGCAGCTAAGCCATTAAAAGATTGTGCAAAATTTAATCTTTTTGTAGCTGTTTCTGGCGGTCCTAATACGGTAACATAAGGATTAGCAGCAGTTTCTAGGAATGTTAATCCACAGGCAATTACAAATAATGCTCCAAGAAAATATACATATTGCAAAGAATTAGCAGCGGGTACGAAAAGGATAGATCCAATTCCAAATAAAACTAATCCAATCAAGATTCCTGATTTATAACCGTATTTTCGAGCTATATATCCTGCTGGCAATGCCATAGCAAAATAAGCAATAAAAACTGCTGAGTCTACTAACGAAGATTCGAAGTCTGTTAAGTTAAAGGCTTTTCTTAAATGCGGAATCAGTATAGGATCTAAATTGTGTACAAATCCCCAAAAGAAAAATAAACTAGTCACTAAAATAAATGGAAATAACCACTTTTTCGAATCATCACCGTCTCCTTTATTATTTAGACCATTAGCGCCTCCTTTTTCTTTTTTATCAAAAGAAAATTCACTTTCTTGCAACTCATCAGAAATAGCTTTGTTATATTGCCCCGAATCCGAATTTAATGCCATTTACATTTTTTATTAAATTTATACTTATTTACAAGTGGAAAGTTATATATACTGCCACATATTTAATACTCAAATATTATCTTTGTTTAATTACTAATTATCATTAATTGAGAAATGAAAATCGAAAAAACTAAAATAACATCTTATCTAAACAGTTCTATTTCTGTTATTTCCAGAGAAGAGTCTTTTTTTCAATCTCCTTTTCATTCCCATCCAGAATTAGAACTAGTTTACATTAAGGAAAGTTATGGCAAACGAATTATTGGTAATTCGGTGGCCTCTTTTGAATCGGGAGATATGGTGTTTTTAGGTTCTGATATCCCGCATGTATGGTTAAACGATGAAATATATTATCAACAAACCAATAATCTAAAAGCAAAAGCAATTGTTATTTACTTTAATAAAGAACTCTTTGGCCCAGCTTTTTACGAATTAAAAGAAGCTCATAAAATCAATGCTCTTTTTAATAATGGTATTAGAGGTTTATCTATTGATGGCAAAACAAATAAAAAAATAGCCAAAAAATTAGAGAAACTAGTTGATAAGAAAAATTTCGAAATTATTATAGGCCTTTTTGAGATACTGTCCATTCTATCTGAAAGCACTGATCTTACATTTGTTAATAATGAAGCATATTCACCCATAAAAGACCAGAATACAAACGATCGTTTATCAGCTGTTTTTATCTATTTAAAAGAAAATTATAAACAAGATATTTCCCTTATTGAAATAGCTAAAATTGCCAATCTTACTCCAACTTCTTTTTGCAGAGTGTTTAAATTAAAAGCTAAAAAAAGTTTTGTAGAATATCTGAATGAAGTCCGTATTGCCAACGCTTGCAAATTCCTTATGGAAACTGATATGGGCATCTCTGAAATCGCCTACGAATGCGGATTTAAAACCGCTTCCAATTTTAATAGAATTTTTAAAAAATCAACGGCAACAACTCCTAAAGAGTATAAGAAAAATGCTGAAAATTAAAACTCTATTCCATTACTAGTGTTTATTAAAATATAAGTCATAATTAAATGGCTAAATAAAGCAGGGTGTATTTAAAAAATCCTCATCTGATAAATTCTTTAGCTCATTCAATTGCTATTTACTAACATAAGTGATTAGAAGAAAATAATGTCGCTATTTTTTACCATATAAGCCATATAAGTTTTCAATGTAATCTCTTAAAAGTTTTGAATTTTATAAGATTAAAGGATGGTTGATTGTTGTTAAATCAAGAACATATAAGTAAATAAACTACAATAGCTAACTACGACAATAATTTATTCTCATAACTGAATAGTAAATGAGCTATGGAAATATTGTGGAAATGAACTAATCTAAAAATCAGGTTTTTAATTTTTTCTTTTTAGCGGCAGGAAATAGCACGTTGTTTAAGATTAAACGATAACCAGGTGAATTAGCATGTAAGTCTAAAACCGTAGGTGGATCGCCAACTTGATGCTGAAAATCTTCGGGATCATGACCACCATAAAAAGTAAACATCCCTTTACCCTTTTGACCGTGAATATAGCGCGCCTCACCATTTAACTCACAACTTCCTAAGGTTAAAACATTCGATTTTATAAGTGCAGCATCAAATGCTGTAGTTTGGCCCATAAATCCTTTTACAAGCTGGGTGTGATTTTGACAAAGCATGCTAGGCACAGGATCCCATTTAGCAGAAAATTCCATTAGTGTAAAATAATCTTTTTCAAATGGAATTCTTCTTTTGTTAGTCATATCAATATCAGAAAACTCATAAACCTCAGGTCTTCTCTCTAAAGTAAAATCTTTAAAAGCAAAGGAATTGCTGTAGTTTATCTTGGATTGGTAATTTGCATCACTAGCATCGCCATCAAACATAGCTTCGCAAATGTCTAAACCATCAGCTGACAATGCAATATCAAAACTATCTGTTGCAGAGCACATGGCAAACATAAAGCCGCCACCAATTACAAAATCTCTAATTTTTTTAGCCACCGCTCCTTTTTCTATAGACACTTTTTCAAATCCTAATTTTGCTGCTAATTTTTCAGATTCCTTTTTTTGATCAATATACCAAGGCACATTTTTATAAGTAGCATAGAACTTGCCATATTGACCTGTAAAATCCTCATGGTGCAAGTGCAACCAGTCATAAAGTAGCAATTGATCTGTTAACACTTCCTCGTCATAAATGGCAGTAAATGGAATCTCCGCATAAGTCAACACTAATGTCACTGCATCATCCCAGGGTTGTTTCCCTTTGGGAGTGTAAACAGCTATTTTAGGTGCTTTTTCTAAAAGAACCGATTCCATATTTTGAGAAGGACTTGCTATTTCATTTAGAATAGTGATTTGTTCACTTTCAGAAATCACTTCAAAACTAACGCCTCTAATTTGGCATTCTTTACGAATTTCCGGAGCATCAGGCAGTAAAAAAGAACCGCCACGATAATTGAGCAACCAGCTCGCTTTGTAATTTTTATCAATGCACCAATAGGTAATTCCGTACGCTTTTAAATGGTTTTGCTGTGTAGAATCATCCATTGGAATTAAAAGAAAAGAGGCTCTTATAGAAAATGAAAGAAGCAAGATAACAATCCAAAGTGATCTTTTAATCAGCATAACATATATTTTAACTTCAAAGATAAATGTTTTATCTGGGACTTATAGCATAAAAAAAGTCTACTAAAAAAGCAGACTTTAAACTTATTATTTAAAAAGGTACATCGCTGTCATCATCAGGATCATTAAAATTGCTGCCAAAAGCTTCATTCGCTGATGGTAAATTCTTTGTAACAAATGGATTGTCATCCTGATTCATACTTGATGGCAAATCATCATAACTGCCGCTATGGTCCTCTAAATTGTCAAACTTTCCTAGATGTCCTATAAATTTTAATCGCACGTTTTCAATGCTACCATTACGGTGCTTGGCTATCATAATTTCGGCCTGACCAGCTGTAGGTGATGCTTCATCATCATCCCACTCATCTATTTTGTAATATTCTGGTCTGTATAAAAAAGAGACAATATCAGCATCTTGCTCAATTGCCCCTGATTCCCGTAAATCAGAAAGTAGCGGTCTTTTACTAGATCCACGAGTTTCCACTGCACGCGATAATTGGGAAAGTGCTATTACTGGAACATTCAATTCTTTGGCTAATGCCTTTAAGTTTCGAGAAATACTAGAAATTTCTTGTTCTCTATTTCCACCGCCTTTTCCATTTCCTCCGGCGGTCATCAATTGCAAATAATCTACAATAATGATACGGATTCCGTGTTGTGAAACTAAACGTCTGGATTTTGCTCTTAAATCAAAAATTGATAATGACGGTGTGTCATCAATAAATAATGGTGCCTTTTCTAAATTTTTAACCTTTGTACTTAATTGTTCCCATTCGTGTTTTTCCAATTTTCCTGTACGCAGTTTCTCTGAAGACAAACCTGTTTCAGATGAAATTAAACGTGTGATTAATTGCACCGAAGCCATCTCCAGCGAAAACAATGCCACAGGCATTCCATAATCTATAGCCATATTTCGAGCCATAGAAAGTACAAAAGCTGTTTTTCCCATTGCTGGTCGCGCCGCAATAATAATTAAATCGCTAGGTTGCCATCCTGATGTAATCTTATCCAGTTTATCAAAACCTGTTGCCACTCCACTTAATCCTTCTTGCCCTGCAATTTCTTCTATCCTTTTCTTAGCTTGTAACACTAAACTTTGAGCGGTCTCTGAGCTTCGTTTTATATTTCCTTGCGTTACTTCATATAATTTAGATTCGGCTCTATCCAATAAATCAAAAACATCAGTGGTTTCATCATAAGAGTCTTCAATAATTTCAGTCGAAATCCGAATCAAACTGCGCTGAATAAATTTCTGTAGAATGATCCGAGAGTGAAACTCGATATGTGCTGATGATGATATCTTTTGCGTCAGCTGAATCAAATAGAAATCACCCCCAGCGAGTTCTAATTTGGCATTTTTCTTAAGCTGAGCTGAAACCGTTAATAAGTCAATAGGTTGAGTTTCTGTAAAAAGCTGAACGATGGCTTCAAATATATGTTTGTGCGCTTCTTTATAAAAAGCGTCTGGTTGCAAAATATCAATTACATCATCAACTCCCTTTTTGTCAATCATCATAGCGCCTAGCACAGCCTCCTCTAATTCAAGTACTTGTGGCTGTAGCTTTCCTTTTTCAAGGCTTATAATAGTAGTTTTATCAATCTTAAGCGGACTAATATTTCTAAAGTTTTCCATAGAGCGAAAGTAATAAAAATTAAAAAAATATAGCGAATGAGTTGTTACAAATAATTGTTTATAATTCGTTACTTTTTGTTTATAACACAAAAAAATCCGTCTTATTAATTAACAAGACGGATTACATTTAAGTTTAAAAGAACTACTCTCTATACTCACCCATTTCTAAGTATTTCTCCATTCTTTTTGCAATCAGTTTTTCTGTTGATAAGTCTTTTAATTCATTATAACCTTTCATGATATATTGCTCTACTGTTTTGAAAGCAGTTTGTCTATCGTAATGTGCTCCACCTAATGGTTCTGGGATAATATCATCAACTAATTTTTGTTTTTTCATATCAGCAGAAGTCAACTTCAAGGCCGCAGCAGCTTGTTCTTTGTATTCCCAACTTTTCCAAAGTATAGAAGAACAAGATTCAGGAGATATTACAGAGTACCAAGTGTTTTCCATCATATATACTTTATCACCTACACCTATTCCTAATGCTCCACCAGAGGCACCTTCACCTACGATAACGGTGATAATTGGCACTTTTAAACGAACCATCTCAAAAATATTTCTAGCAATAGCTTCACCCTGCCCGCGTTCTTCTGCTTCTAATCCTGGATAGGCTCCGGGAGTATCAATAAGCGTCAGTACAGGAATTCCAAATTTTTCGGCCATTTTCATCAAGCGCAATGCTTTTCTATACCCTTCAGGATTTGCCATTCCGAAATTACGAAATTGACGCGTTTTAGTATTAAATCCTTTTTGTTGACCTACAATCATAAACGACTGTCCGTCAATTTTACCTAAACCGCCTATCATCGCTTTGTCATCTTTAAATCCTCTGTCGCCAAAAAGCTCTAAAAATGTATCACCGCACAAAGCACGCACATGATCCATTGTATAGGGACGGCTAGGATGTCTTGATAATTGCACGCGTTGCCAAGCAGTCAAGTTTTTATATATAGTCCTTTTAGTCTCTTCCAGTTTTTTGTTGATTTGCTTACAAGTATTGGTGACATCAACATCTGATTCTTTTCCAATAATAAGACATTTATCTAACTGCTCTTCTAATTCTTTTATCGGAAGCTCAAAATCTAAATATTCCATAGGATTTTTGCGTTTTTGTTTAATTTCGAACGGCAAATATAAAATTTTATATCGTTCCTTATGGCTATTTTTCTATTTATCTGTAAAATGTTAGTGGATCAAAGTGGGATTTTCTTTGGCAAATTTTTTCTTTTGATACTGCTTTATAATACCATTTACTATCACAGTAATAACTATTATCAAAGCTCCAATATAAAATTCGAAACTCATTTTTTCTTTTCCACCTAGAATAAAATAAGCTAGAATAATTCCGTACACAGGTTCTAAATTAGTGGTTAACATAACAGTATATGGCGTCAGTTTTTGCATCACTTTTACCGAAGCTGTAAAGGCATAAGCAGTGCAAACAGAAGCCAAAATAAGAATTAACATCCAATTGTTAATTGATAAAACAAAGAAGTCTAAGGTGAATTTACCTTGGAACAAAAAATAGAGTGATATGAAAAATGCACCTGCTAAAAATTCGTAAAATGAAATAACCGAGGGATCATGATCTGCAATTAATTTACCATTCATCAATGTAAACAAAACCCCTAAAATTATTGCTGCTAAAGCATATAACATCCCATCTAGATAATTGATTTCTACTTTTAATATCAACGCTAAACCTGCAATAATAATCAATCCAAGAAACACTTCATACCACAACACTTTACGACCAAAAAAAAGCGGTTCTAAAATGGAGGCAAAAAAAGCACCCAACGAAAATATAGACAAGGTAATTGAAACATTAGATACATGTATGGCTTTAAAGAAAAAGATCCAGTGCAAGGCAATCAGTAATCCAACAAAAATAAGTTTTAGAAAGGATCTTAATGGAATCTTAAATGACTTTTTTTTATTAAAAACAAGAAAAAAACCAAGGAAAATAGCTGCAAATAACATTCTATACCACACTAGAGCGTCGGCTGAAATGGTGATCAAAGCACCAAGAATAGCTGTAAATCCCCAGATAAAAACTATTAAATGAAGGTTTAAGTAACTTTTTAAATTATCGTTTTGCATTTCGTAATAAATAAATGGCTAAAATTCCAAAGGCAATATTAGGCAACCACACGGCTACCATAGGAGGAATACTAGATTTCTCTGCTAATACTCCAAAGATTTTGTCAAAAAACACAAAGGCAAAAGCAAGTGCTATACCAATAGCTAGATTGGTTCCCATTCCGCCTCTGCGTTTCATTGATGAAACAGCGACAGCAATAATGGTTAATATAAATGCGGAAACAGGTACGCTATATTTTTTATATAAAACCACTAAATAAACATTAATATTAGATGAGCCTCGTTCTTGTTCTTTTTTAATAAAAGAGTTTAGTTTCCCTAAAGTCAGCGTCTCCGCAATATAGACCACTGGAGTTAAATCTTCTAGATCAAAACTAAACTTGGCTTTTTTTTCAGGAGCTTTTTCAATTTTATCATTCAGTGGCCCCACCGTCCTTTTCGAATAATCGTACAGCGTATAATCCTTTTCTTTTGGATTCCATTTTATTCTACTTGCCGTGATCTTATGAACTAATTTTTGATCTTTAAATTTTTCTAATGAAAAATTAAAAGCAGTTTTTGATTCTGTGTTGAAACTATTAACATAAATAAATTCACTGGCACTAATTTGTCGAAATACATCAGTATTATCTCCTCGCATGGCCTCTCTTCCACCGCCCTTTAAATAGGTATATCTAAAATTATTATAGCCTTCACTAGCCGCTGGAACAACAAAAAATCCCATTAAAAGCACAAACACAGAAACTATGGACGCTCCTATAAGATAAGGTCTTAAAAAACGTGTGAACGAAATACCCGAACTCAAAATTGCAATAATCTCAGTATCATTAGCTAGTTTAGAGGTAAACCAAATCACTGATAAAAATAAAAATATCGGAAAAAGAGAGCTGGCAAAATAGATTGTAAAATTATAATAGTAAAAAGCGATCTCTAAAAGAGGCACTTTATTCTCAAGTAATTTATTTATTTTTTCCGCTACGTCAACAACAATCCCAATAGGAATAAACAATAGCAACATCACTGCAAAAGTGGCTAAATATCTTTTTAGGATGTATTTATCAATTATTGTTAGCATAATAAAGTTTAATCGGTGATTTGTTTAAGCGATTAATCGATCAAGAAATTAAACATTTTTTTTATAATCTTTGATTCATGTTTTTAACCATCATTTCTTTCCAAGGCTTGAAATCGCCAGCTAAGATATGTTTTCTGGCTTCACGAACCAGCCACATATAAAAACCAAGATTATGTATTGTCGCTATTTGCTTACCTAAATATTCATTAGCAGCAAAAAGATGACGTAAATACGCTTTAGTATATTCAGTATCTACAAATGTGATTGCCATTTCATCTATGGGAGAGAAATCAGCTTCCCATTTTTTATTTTTGATATTGATAGTTCCGTTAGCTGTAAAAAGCATTCCGTTTCTCGCGTTACGAGTTGGCATCACACAATCAAACATATCTACACCTAAAGCAATATTTTCAAGAATATTAATAGGAGTTCCAACGCCCATTAAGTAACGTGGTTTGTCTTTTGGTAAGATTTCACAGACCACTTCTGTCATCGCATACATTTCCTCAGCTGGTTCACCTACTGAAAGTCCGCCAATAGCATTTCCCACTTGGTTGCTGTTTGCAATATATTCTGCTGATTGTCTCCGTAAATCTTTGTAAGTACTTCCTTGAACGATAGGAAAAAAAGCTTGATCGTAACCATATTTAACTGGTAAATTATCTAAATGACTGATACAACGATTAAGCCAGCGATGGGTCATGTGCATCGATCGTTGCGCATACCTATAATCACAAGGATAAGGAGTACACTCATCAAATGCCATAATAATATCAGCACCAATTGTACGTTGAATTTCCATTACATTTTCTGGAGTAAAAAAGTGGTACGATCCATCAATATGCGATTTGAATTTTACGCCTTCTTCTTTAATTTTTCTATTTGCCGAAAGCGAATACACTTGGTAACCGCCTGAATCAGTCAAAATATTGCGATCCCAGTTCATGAATTTATGTAATCCGCCTGCTTTTTCTAAAATTTCAGTTTGCGGACGTAAGTATAAATGATAGGTATTTCCCAATATAATATCAGGATTTATATCCTCTCTAAGTTCTCGTTGATGCACTCCTTTTACTGAGGCTACCGTTCCTACGGGCATAAAAATTGGAGTTTCAATAACGCCGTGATCGGTGGTAATAGTTCCCGCTCTAGCTTTAGACAACGGGTCTGTTTTCAATAAATCAAATTTCATCTGTCTCTCTTAATAATTCTTTATAGTATAATGTTGTCGCGCCATAAATACTTTTAGTCGCGACCATTCGGGTGCGCAAAGATAACTTAATTAGACAATTTGAAAATTAGATAAGAGAAAATTTAACTGGGAATTCAATGTTTGCAATTTATAGTCCATAAAGCATCCGTTTTTATCAGAAAACACATTATGAATTTGCTAAATTATACGTAAATCTGAAGGTATTTATTTTACGTTTAATAATTAGAATTTATGTAACCAGATAATTATTAATGGACCACCTTGACTAAAATAACTTTCCAAAACAATTAAAATTAAATAGAAAAACAATAAACTAAAAATCCCCTTTCCATTGAAATTAAATTATATTTGGTACTATTATTTTGATGAAAAACAGATGATAGAAATCTTTTCAACTAACATTTAAGCCTAGTATATTACTTTATATCCCTCAAATGAAATTATTTAGCACCATTATCTTAACACTTTTTACATTTTTAGCTACTAGCCAAAACTATAAATCCTTAGTAGAATTTAATAGAAATGATAGTATTGTTGCTGGTCAAGCGGTTATTTATGGTAGTTTCATACAAAGATTGGGATTTAGTAGTGGCGGATTTGCTCAAGATGTTAGAATCATCAATATGGAAACGAATGAGATTAGTGCGTTTAGAGTAAAACCAGCTTATAAATCGGCAAAAGAAAATACCTTTTGCTACAGCATTACACCAGGAACGTACGCTATTTACAATTATTGGTGGACTCAAAGCAAATGGTATGGCGCAAAATTTTTCACTGAACCGATTTTCAAAAACATTGATTCAAGAGAAAATTTAGATGTAAAAATCAAATCAGGTCAACTCAAACAAGAGGATTTGACTCCTTTTGTTTTTACAATTAATCCGAATTCATTAAATTATTTAGGAACTTGGCATTTTGATACTGGAGTAGTAAAATTTTCAAACGACAAATTGATATTAGATAATAAGTTGAAAGATAAATATAAGTTTATTGAATTCTCTAAGGCTACTACGCTTTTACCAAATTAAAGAAGTCATCTTAACACTTAGTTATAAAAATAAAAAAACTTTTTTTTTACAAAACATTAAAAGAATCTTCAGAAATTATCATTTTCTTTTTCTTTCAAAGCTTTCAAATCAATACATTATTTATAGCTGATTAGTTAAAAAATTTAATGGAATATCTATTACATCTTGCAAAATAATTCTATGTTTGTCATTATAAAGACTTTAAAAATAAACCAATGATTAAAAAACTCTTGTCATCTACTACCTTGTCTATAAATTCCACTGATCTTACAGCTTTAATTTTAAGACTTTCATTTGGCTTATTAATGTTGACTCATGGATTTCCAAAAATGCTTAAATTAATAAATGGAAATCTGGAATTTGCTGATCCTTTAGGTATTGGAATTGTAGCTTCATTGACATTGACCGTTTTTTCAGAGGTTGTTTGTTCGATCTTAATCATACTAGGATTATGGACAAGATTTGCACTTATACCACTAATTATTACAATGCTTGTTGCTGTATTTATTGTTCATGCCAATGACGATTTAGGAACTAAAGAAATGGGATTACTTTATTTATTTGCGTATCTCAGTTTGTTCTTTTTAGGTAGCGGTAAATATTCGCTAGATAGATTATTAGACAGAACCAAATAATCACCAAAAAAGAAGTATTATTCCTTTTTTGAATTTAGATTTATAAACGCTGTAATCTCTTTAAATCGGTCGCTCCACGGAAAAAAATATTGCAATACCATAGGAACATGTTTTTTATTTAGACGTATTGGCGTAACATTAGGCTGAAAAGGTTCAAGTGCTTTCACAAATCTAGTGTTGGCTACTTTTATTGAATTATACGTTTTATCGCCCACATAAATTAAAAATGGCGGTGTATCGTTATTAATAAAATAAATAGGTGAAGCTTCTTTCCACAGTTTTGGATCTTTCGTCCAAGTTGTTAAATAGTTACTACTAGAAGTTGGAGGATTTCCTTCCAAATAATTTTTCATATCCAGTCCTGCTGCATCGTTTAATATAATTCCAGCAATACTTTTTGTATCGATACCATATTTAGGATTCATGACCGCTAATGCACCAAGATGTCCTCCTGCAGAATGCCCTGTGATAAAAACTTGATTTGGATTTCCGTTGTACTGACTCGCGTTCATAATAGACCATTTAATTACAGCTGCGATTTGTTTTGTCATAGCGTCATAATTTGCATTAGGACTTAGCGTATAATCAGGGATGATTGTTAGAATACCTTTTTTTGCGAAATTTCTACCTAGTAAATCATACGTTCCTTTCCTACCACTATTCCAGTTGCCTCCATGGACAAAAATTAAAACTGGAAATGGTTTTGCCGAGACTTTGCGAGGAACAAAGACATTTAATTTTGGCTCAGTAAAGCTATTTTTATCGCTGGATTCAAGGTATGAAATGTTAGTGCTTTTTTTCGAACTGCAACTCACTAAAACAAAAATGCTCAAGGTAACTATTAAAAGTAGAGAAAAACGCATATTTTTTTTTACGAATATACCATTAAATAAAAAAATTGTCGAGCCGCGTATAATAAAAAATAATTTTCGCTATCGCAAACCTGACGCTAAAAGTTACCTATCAAATTTTGCTACAACTTTTTCTAAAACTTTAAAAAAAAAGCTTTCTTTTCAGAAAGCTCTTTTGGTTTGATCTTAAAAATTTAGTTAAAAATGAGCCGTGATATATTCAATCAAAGCTTCGTCACTCATTTTATCAGTGGTACTTTCCTTCATTTCAACATTTTTATATTGTGCGGTCTCCTGCAAATATTTCATAAATTGCTCTTGAGCCGTACCTGTTCCTGTAATGTGTAGCTGATCTACATTTTGCATGTGAGCCGTAATGTTCTTAAATAACTTTTGAAGTGAATCTCGTTCCGCATTGTTCGCTGCGTTTTCACTACTGTTTGATCCTTGACCATCCATTTTTTCGTGACCTATTATCACAAAATCACCTGATTGTAGATTTTCTCTTCCCACGATAGTTGCGTGGTGAGTGTCCATCCAAACTCCGAATTGCTTTTTACCTTTTTCTGACATGATTACTCTTTTAAATGATTAGATTTATGATGTTTAAAATTATACACGATTTACAATTAACTATTGAAAACAAAACAATGTCGCTTGATCAATTACTATTTAAAATTAGCAGCAAAAAATTATGATCTCACTTTTTCTTCGCTAAACTTTTACTACTTCTATCAAAAAACTAAAATATCAAATCAATAAGCACAACATTATGTAATTATGCCTATCTACCTCATTATTAAGTTATGGAAAGGTAATCTTTTATTACTAATAACTTTCTTCAAAATAAGTTAGTTTAGAGCTCCGGAATGAAAATGGGAATTAAAGAGTAAATTGGGAGACACTTTTTAAAAAGTAATTAAACTCAAAATTCTCTACACATTGAATTTAAAAATAACAATCCTTTAAAAATTTGCGCGGCATTGCGAACAGAAATGTACTCTTAAAATATAAATTCATAAACGGCTAGTAAAAAAATTACTTATGTAACAAAAGTTACTTAACTACCCTTTTTGATAGACTACTTTTGTACAGTTAAAATGAAATATTTACAAAGAACACCATTCGACACTAATTTTTAAAATATAAAAAGCATGAAAATAGAAGATATAATCAAAGAAAAAGAATGTACAATTGTAGATGTGCGTTCTTATGAAGAATTTATGGGCGGTCATGTTGCGAACTCCATTAATATTCCACTTGGCGAAATTCAAGAAAGAATGGAGGAGTTAGAGAATTTGAAACAACCATTGATTTTGTGTTGTGCATCTGGAAACAGAAGTGGACAAGCGCAACATGATCTCTCACAAAAAGGAATTGATTGCTACAATGGCGGATCTTGGTTAGATGTCAATTTTTATCAATCACAAAAAATTTAAATGCTATGTTCGATACAATTAAAAAATTATTAGGCTTTGGGCCAAGTGTCAATTATGCTGATCTAATAAAAGAAGGTGCCGTTATTGTAGACGTTCGCAGCAAAGGAGAATATTCAAGCGGACATATTAATGGTTCTATAAATATTCCAGTGGATACACTAAGTAGTAATTTAGGTAAACTAAAAGACAAAAATAAAACAATAATTACCTGCTGTGCCTCAGGAATGCGGAGCGCTTCAGCTAAAAGCATGTTAAAATCAAATGGATATACGTCAGTTTACAATGGCGGCGGTTGGAGCAGTTTAAAAAGCAAGATTCAGCAATAAGTAGGATTATTTAAAAGTTATAACACAACTACATTTTAGTAATTACTTTATTTATAAAAATTAAAAAGCCCACATGATGCGGGCTTTTTAATTAATTATATTGATGATAATTAAAATTATTATTTCATCATTGGATAATCAATATATCCTTCCTCCGTTGCTGTGTAAAATGTAGATGGATCAGGAGCATTAAGTTCAGCGTCATTTTCAAAACGAGCTACTAAATCTGGATTAGCAATAAATGGCACTCCGTAAGCAACAAGATCTGCATATCCTTCTTCAATAACTTTAATACCTGTTTCTTTTGTAAAACTTTTATTAATAATCAATGTACCATTATATAATGGTCTAAAATGTTTCGCAACTTCTGCTACCGCGTACGGTACGTCATCAACTGGAACATAAGGCTCTGTCAAATGAATATAAGCCAAGCCATAATCATTCAAGCGTTTTACAATATATTCATGTGTAGGGATGGTATCGATATCTAGCATCATACCTTGCGCATTATGCAAGCTAGGATTTAGGCGGACTCCTACTTTAGAATAGTCAATCACACCTTTGAACGCATCTAGTATATCAAACAATATTCTAGCCTTATTTTCCATAGAACCACCATATTCATCTGAGCGATGATTAGAATACCCATTAAAAAACTGTTGTAATAAATATCCATTTGCAGCATGCAGTTCTATACCATCAAAACCTGCGATCAAAGCATTTTTAGCTCCGTTAACAAAGTCTAATACAGTTTGTTTTATATCTTCAATTGTCATTTCTTTTGGCACAACCGTGTCTACAAAACCATCATTTGTATAGGCTTTTGCTAAGGGATTTAAGGCTGAAGGTGCGTGGGGCAGCTCTCCATTATGTAAATCTGGATGTGATAATCGGCCAGTGTGCCAGAGTTGAGCAAATATTTTCCCACCTTTATCATGAACCGCTTTTGTTACTAATTTCCATCCTTCAGTTTGTGCTTCACTATAAATTCCCGGTACATTTATAAAACCTACTGCTTTAGTACTTACAAATGTTCCCTCGCTTATGATTAAACCCGCAGTAACTCTTTGCTCGTAATATTTAGCTGTGAGTGCCGTAGCAACATTCCCCTCGTTATTAGAACGGCTGCGTGTCATAGGCGCCATAACAATTCTATTTTCAAGTTCTATTTTTCCTAAAGTATAGGGTTGCATTAATATTAATTTACTCATTGATTTTAAATTAAATTATTATAAATTATTGATTATTATTTGTCAAGTGAAATGGGGTGATAAAGCTACCCCATACTTGGTATCTTGATGATCGTGATCCTTTAATAAAATGTCCATATGCTCCATTTCCAACTCTGGTATAAATAGAACTTTCGAGAAAGGAAACAAAGCCAACTTCGCTTCAGGATCTATATCCTTTTGATAGTCATTTTTTTGATCCAGTAAAACAATGACCACTTTACCGGTAGCCACCATCTTAATTTGTCTTACTAAGTCCTTATTTCTCAAATACGCATTTGAAATAACGATAACATCAGCTTCCCAGCAAGCATTGATAGCGCAACTCATTACCTCTACTTTTTTATTATAGTTTTGCAAGTGATTTTTAAAAAAAACATGATCTAACATCTTTACATTATAGTCAAAAAGCAATACAACATCATTTTGATTAGTAATAGATAGTAGAGAAACAATTCCAGATTTTGAAAGTCCTATTGCTGCAAATGTTTTTATAAATGACATTACCTGGTATTTAAAGCACAAAGTTAAGGCTAGCGTAATATCATTTTCATTGATGTATAGCAAGAAATTCTATTGATTTAAGTCAATAGAAAATTAGATTCGGGTGCTAATTTGTTTTCGAACTCTACTTACCGTTTCTGGCTTTAAACCTAAGTACGAAGCAATCATGTGCTGAGGAACACGTTTTATAATTCCAGGATAAGCTAAACCTAATTTAATGTATTTTTCTTCGGCAGTTTCTGTTAAGGTTGAATTTATTCTTGCTTGATTAGCAATATAAGCGTTTTGCAATAGTAAGCGTTGGTATCTTTCAAACATTGGAATTTTATCCATCAAAGCTTCTCTCGCTTCCATAGTTAATAATAGGAGTTCGCAATCCTCAAGTGCTTCAATAGTATAAATAGAATTGCTATTCGTCAAGAAACTAAACAAATCAGTAATCCACCAGCCTTCAATGGCAAATTGAACAACATGCTCATTTCCTTTTTCATCAGTAAAAAAAGAGCGCAAAATGCCTTTTTCAACAAATGCATTATAAATACAAATAGCCCCTTCTTGCAATAAAGTTTGTTTTTTACGCAACTTTTTAGGAATAAAAAAGCTTTTATAAACCTCCTTATCGTCCTCATTTAGAGTTACTTTTTCCTGAATACTTTTGAATAATTGTTCAAACATATTCGCAAGATAGTAAATACTCTATGGTTGACGAAAAATAGTATGGTTGAAAAAAAATTAAAATCTTTGATAACTATTAATAAATCAAAAAATGGAAATATCCATAAATCAAAATATCTGATTATCTTTGCCAAGTCTAATTTTAACACACAAATGAAACCGAACACACAACAATTAAACGATTTAACTATCCAAGTACGAAGAGATATTCTTCGAATGGTACACGCAGTAAACTCCGGTCATCCTGGTGGTTCTCTAGGTTGCACAGAATTTCTTGTCGCATTATACCAAAACATAATGGATCGCAAAGAGGGTTTTGACATGGACGGAATGGGAGAAGATATTTTCTTTCTTTCAAACGGACATATTTCGCCTGTATTTTATAGCGTTTTAGCAAGAAGCGGCTATTTTCCAGTGGCAGAATTAGCGACTTTTCGTTTGATAAATTCAAGATTACAAGGACATCCTACTACTCACGATGGTTTGCCTGGAGTGCGAATTGCATCTGGTTCGCTAGGACAAGGTTTATCTGTAGCAATAGGTGCTGCACAAGCTAAAAAATTAAACGGTGATTCTCATCTTATTTATACGCTTCACGGTGATGGTGAATTACAAGAAGGTCAAAACTGGGAAGCAATTATGTACGCATCAGCAAAAAAAGTAGATAATCTAATTGCTACCATAGATTTAAACGGAAAACAAATTGATGGAACTACTGATGAAGTTTTAGCCATGGGAAGTATCAGGGCTAAATTTGAAGCTTTTGACTGGGACGTTTTAGATATTGAAAAAGGAAATGATCTTGAAGCTATTATTGCTGGTTTGAATGAGGCAAAATCAAGAACTGGAAAAGGAAAACCAGTTTGTATATTATTGCACACAGAGATGGGCAACGGAGTCGATTTTATGATGAACACGCATGCTTGGCACGGTAAAGCACCTAATGACACGCAACTAGAAATTGGTTTGGCTCAAAACTATAATGCTGGAGGCAATTCAGACTATTAGAAAGTGTTCAGTTGTCATCTCGAGCGCAGTCGAGAGACAGAAACTAGTGTTCAGTTGAATACTGCTAAAATTTAAATTAAAAAATGAAAAAATATACAAATACAGGAAGTAAAGATACGCGCTCAGGTTTTGGAGCGGGAATGACAGAATTAGGTCAAAAAAATGAAAATGTAGTAGCACTTTGTGCCGATTTGATAGGATCATTAAAATTTGATGATTTTAAGAAAAACCATCCAGAGCGTTTTTTCCAAATTGGAATCGCTGAGGCCAATATGATTGGAATCGCAGCTGGATTGACTATAGGCGGGAAAATTCCTTTTACAGGTACTTTCGCTAATTTTTCTACTGGAAGAGTTTACGATCAAATCAGACAATCAGTAGCCTATTCAGAGAAAAACGTAAAAATTTGTGCTTCACACGCAGGATTAACATTGGGAGAAGACGGTGCAACACACCAAATCCTTGAAGATATAGGACTCATGAAAATGCTACCTGGAATGACAGTAATCAATACCTGTGATTACAACCAAACTAAAGCAGCGACATTAGCTATTGCTGATCATCATGGTCCAGTTTATTTGCGTTTTGGTCGTCCAGTGGTGCCTAATTTTATGCCAGCTGATGAGCATTTTGAAATAGGTAAAGCTATTGTTTTAACTGAAGGTTCTGATGTTACTATTGTAGCTACAGGTCATTTGGTTTGGGAGGCTTTAATAGCTGCTGAAGCTTTAGAAGCGCAAGGAATTTCGGCTGAAGTCATTAATATTCACACTATAAAGCCATTAGACGAAGAAGCAATTTTAAATTCATTGGCTAAAACCAAATGTATTGTCACTGCTGAGGAGCACAACATTTTGGGTGGTCTTGGCGAAAGCATCTCTAGAGTTTTAGCGCTAAACAGTCCGCTACCTCAAGAGATTGTAGCGGTAAATGATAGTTTTGGAGAATCAGGTACACCAGAACAATTGATGGATAAATACAAGCTAAACAATCAAGCGATTGTTGCAGCAGTAGAAAGAGTGATGAAAAGAAAATAATCTTTTCGCTTTGAAGCAAAAAAAATTCCATTCACCGCGGCGAATGGAATTTTTTTTATTTACTAAGCATCTTAATTACATTTTACTAAATGTCTTTTTATTCTTGCTGGATTAGTAGTATCTCCATCGCATGAAGGAATAGAAGCAAACGGAATTATCTTTCCAGCAGCATCTGTAATTTCTTTCTTGGTACTTACGCCGTCTCCATCATCATCAGTGTCTAAGAAGTTAGGAATTCCATCACCATCGGTATCATCTGGATTAGCAACTCCCGCCGGCAATTCCTCTTTAGTCCAAACATACCCATCTCCATCTAAATCTTCTTGAAAAGACAATACGCCATCAGGTATTTGAGCAATAGATTGATTTACAAATTGAAATTCATGATCTAAACGTTGCATTGCGTACAATTTAAAACTAAATATCAACGGTGAATAAGCTGGTATATTACCATTCCCAGAGCTATAATAAGCTAAACCCGAAGGAATAAACATAACCCCTGCGCCAAAACCAGTATAAGAAATAGTACCATCAACGTTAGAAGTACTACTACCAGTTTTAAATTGTGGGAAAATTTCTTTCCATCCCCTAATATAACTAAATAAATTTGCTCTTTGTGGCTGATTTATCCATTCTTCAAATTTTGTCGTAGTCTGTGCTTTGACTGATTCTACTGTAGTAGTTGCCAGATATTCTCCTATGTAGGTAGTATATACTTCATCAACATTTGTTGGTGAATCCCCAACTCCCTCTCTTAATACTAAATAGTACAATTTATAGGTTATATCATGAAGTTTAACATCACGACTTAGTAATTTAGGAAATGATGTATTGTTTAGATAGGAATAAATAGCGGGTTGATTTCCTCCTACTGGTATCTTAGATATTTTTGTATCTGCATCTGCTGAAACATCTTCGATATAATAAGTTTTTAAGTATTGCTCAATATCAATTAAATCAGTTGCATATTGGGTTGCATATTCTCTAGGTGGGGTAATTGGTGCTGCGGGATCATCTTTTGAACAAGAAAATAAAGTAACAGTTGTAATTAATAGAATAAAATAATTCTTAAATTTGTTCATTATAGCTAAATTTTTTAAGGGCGCAAGATACAATATTGATTGATTTTTGTAAACTATTTAACTTTGATTTTTGAAAATATATGAGAATAGATAAATATTTATGGTGTGTCCGATATTACAAAACCAGAAACATGGTCACTGAGGCCTGCAAAAAAAACCACGTAACGGTAAATGGCCTTGTAGCTAAACCATCTAAGGAAGTTTTCCCTACGGACAAAATCACTTTCAGAAAAGACCAAATCACTCAAACTATTACCGTTTTAGACATCCCCGAGAATCGTGTTGGCGCAAAGCTTGTCGATATTTATAGACGAAATGATACTCCTGAAGAAGCCTACCAACACTTAGAACTTTTAAAATTATCAAAAGAACATTATCGAAAAAACGGAACGGGTCGACCTACAAAGAAAGATCGTAGAGACATTGACGAATTTGGAAATGAAATCATTACTGAGGAAGAAGATTAATTTAATTATCCTCTAATCCATTAAAAGCTGCTAGCTAAACCGATTAAAACCTTTTATAATTTTTACAACATAAAGAAAATGAGCAAAAATATCATACTAACGCATCAGGAAATAGAACATAAAATAAGAAGAATTGCCTACCAAATTTATGAAACTTTTGTCGATGAAGAGGAAATTGTAATCGCGGGAATTGCCACCAACGGCTATATATTTGCACAGAAGTTAGCAATAGCCTTAGAAGGAATTTCTCCAATAAAAGTATCGCTTTGCAAAGTTCAAATAAATAAACAAAATCCACAAGTGCCCATTCATACTTCCATAACTAAAGAAGAATACGCTAATAAAGGTTTGATTTTAGTTGATGACGTGTTGAATTCAGGAACAACCCTAATTTATGCGGTTAGACATTTTATTGATGTTCCTCTTAAAAAATTCAAAACAGCAGTATTAGTAGATAGAAATCATAAAAAATATCCTGTAAAAGCTGACTTTAAAGGAATCTCACTTTCAACATCACTACTAGAACATGTTCAAGTTGTTTTTGATGATACAAAAAATAGTTATGCTTATTTAAGCTAATATAGAAACAATATCTTTCACAACGGCGTCAATCGATTTGTCATCCACCACTACTTTATATTGTGCCTGATTGTAATAAAAGCTTCTTTCAAATAAATGGGTGGCAATAAATCCCTTCATTTCTAACTCGTTTTTATCAGCAATAAGCGGTCTTTTACTTTTATTGACAGATAATCTATTAAATAATGTTTGAATGGATGCTTTTAAATATATGGACACCACACCGTCGCCGTTGAGTAATTCATGATTGTTGGCATAACAAGGCGTTCCACCACCTAAACCTATTATTAATTTTTGAGGAGAATTTACTAATTCAACAAAAACCTGATGTTCTAGTTTTCTAAAATAGATTTCACCATGCGTATCAAAAATTGCATTTATAGATAAATTTGCCTTTTCTTCGATCTTTTCGTCAAGATCTACAAAAGGGATTTCAAGACTTTCAGCTAATTTTTTTGCAATTGTAGACTTGCCGCAACCCATATAACCTAATAAAATAATTTTTTTCATCTTAATAAAACCTTACAAATTAAGGTGTTGAGTATTTATATTTAAAAAAGGCAAATTTATAATAAAAATGCTTGCAAAAAACCAAAATAAGTTCTTATATTTGCACCCGCATTCAAGGAAAGAAAATGACTCGATAGCTCAGTTGGTAGAGCACATCACTTTTAATGATGGGGTCCTGGGTTCGAGCCCCAGTCGGGTCACAATTTTTCTAATTTAACTTCTGGGCGAGAAGTTTATCCCGATGCAGCGAAGCAATATCGGGAAGCCCCAGACGGGTCACAATTTTTCTAATTTAACTTCTGGGCGAGAAGTTTATCCCGATGCAGCGAAGCAATATCGGGAAGCCATAGTCGGGTCACAATTTAAGTGATCAACACATAATTTTCTTGAAAGCAATGACTCGATAGCTCAGTTGGTAGAGCACATCACTTTTAATGATGGGGTCCTGGGTTCGAGCCCCAGTCGGGTCACAAAAGGTCGAGTAATTTATTACTTGGCCTTTTATTTTTTTTAGGCCACGTGGAGAAACGGTAGACTTGCCAGCTTGAGGGGCTGGTGCTCGCAAGGGCGTGTGGGTTCAAATCCCACCGTGGTCACAACTAAATAAAATCCCGAAATTAAAAAGTAAAGCGTGCTTTGCCTTTTTAATTTCGGGATTTTATTTTTAATCCGGAGCTCCGTTGCGAAGGACGCAGTTAATAAGACCTAATTTAATTTTGAAAAAGTATTGACTAAACAAACTAATTTAAAAACTACTAAAATTAGACCATTTGATGCCAATAATATTTTTACTGTATAGGTTTAGAATACATCAATGAGTGGAATAACATGATTCTAAAGTTTTTAATAGATTGCTCATTAAACATTAAAATCACTTCATTAACTCCTGCAATGGCTTGAATTGTTGCATATCCATATTTGCTTTTCGCATTACACTAATCATATTAACAAGATTAGTGGGACTCATCTCTTTTCCTAAAATTCGGATGACTGCAAATCCATTTTCTTTTTTATTGGCATAGACTATAAACTCTTCAATATTTTCATCAGTGCCTACAAAACTTATCGAAGCACCCTGTGTGCCTGAACTAAATTTCATCAATTGCTGATATTGTTTATCTTCTAAAAGCAATTCTAATTTAGCACGTTCGGTTTCAAATTGAGCTTTATTAGTTTCCGTTGCTTTAAAAGTTAGTATATTGATTTTTTCAAATGATTCTATTGCAGCGGATTGTGCAACTGACAATTTGGTTTTATCAACCTTTAAAATCTCTGTGGATAAATCCAGAACAGTAAAGTTCTTGTTTTCTGTGTTTTCAACGAAATACTTTTGTAAACTGGGTTTAGAGTTGCAACTCACTATAAACAAACATAGAAACAAAGCACTTTTAAAAATTACTCTCATCTTATTTTCTTGCTTTTGTTGCTTTTTTTAACTCTTCTCCACCAGGAATTTTCATTTTATCTGTAAGAATCGAAATTTCATTTAAATCAAAATTACCAGTTAAAGACATTAAAACAGTTTCTGTGTTTGTCGCTCCCTCAATAAACATCAATAATTCTTTGATTTGCGACTCGGAAGATCCTGATTTTACAAGAATTTTCATGTTTCTGTCATTCTCATTTACCCGCATTAATTCTTCTAATGATGCTGATTTAATATACTTTTCTGCTGCTACTCTCATTTCTCCTTCAACGCGAGTACTTTTTGTAGTAAAGACTTTAAGATTATCTAATTTTTTAATTAAGTTTAAATACTGTTGCGTTTCTTTATCTGAAGCATCAACCTTGACCTTACTCATTAAGTCAAACATTTTTTTATTAACAATTATAGACGTTACGTCATCCTGACCATCAAATTTATCAAACGCAGACTGCGCAAATACAGGTATAGATAAAGCAAGGAGGTAAACAATAACAAGATATTTTTTCATCGGGATTTAGTTTAAAATTTTATTGGATAAATATATTCATAATAGTAGCTGTTTTCAAATATAATGCCACCTTATTTACATTGACAAAACTAAAAAGTACTATTTTTGTATTCGTATTTTATACTTATAACTTTAACATGAAAAAAACACTTTTGATTACCTTATTACTTTTTATTTTAATATTCACAGTACAAAGCTGTCAAGATAATGATGATATTGCACCACCTGCAAGTTTAGAAATTCAGGATTTTGTGTGGAAAGGTTTAAATCAGTATTACTTATGGCAGGCTGATGTTCCAAACCTTGCTGATAATCGTTTTGCAAATCAAACTGCGTTAAATACTTTTTTAGCAGGCTATCCAGATCCTGAAAGTCTTTTCGATGCCTTAAGAGTGGATGAATCTATTGATAGATTTAGCTGGATTGTAGATGATTATTTAGAACTTGAAGGACAATTACAAGGCACAACTAAAAATAATGGTGTCGAATTTGGATTTAGCCTCAAACCAAACAGCAAAACTGATGTAATTGGTTATGTGCGCTACATAATTGCAAATTCTGATGCTTCTACTAAAAACATTAAGCGAGGAGATTTCTTTACAGGTGTAAATGGCACGCCGTTAACGAAAAATAATTACCAATCATTACTGTTTGGTTCTAATGAAAGTTATACTTTAAATATGGCTGATGTAAATGGAAATATAATAACAAATAATGGTAAAACGGTTGCCTTGACAAAAACAGTGCTAACTGAAAATCCTATTTTGGTTAATAAAGTAATTACTTCTGGTTCACGAAATATTGGTTATTTAATGTATAATGCGTTTTATGCAGATTTTGATAGTAAATTAAATGAAGCTTTTGGAACACTAAAATCACAACAAATTACGGACTTAGTTTTAGATTTAAGATATAACCGTGGTGGTTCAGTACAAAGTGCTGCACGATTGGCCAGTATGATTACTGGGCAGTTTACTGGAAAAGTTTTTGCAAAACAGCAGTGGAATAAAAAAATCAATGATTATTTCGAAAAAGAAAATCCAGCTACTTTGTTTAATTATTTTACAGATAAAATTGATGCAGCCCCAATCAATAGTTTAAAACTAAATAAAGTTTATATTTTAACCAGTGACAATTCAGCTTCAGCAAGCGAATTACTGATTAATGGATTAAAGCCTCATATTACAGTTGTTCAAATTGGTGATGTCACCGTTGGAAAAAATGTAGGATCAGTCACGGTATATGACTCACCCGATTTTGGTGATGAAAAAAGAAATCCAAATCATAGATATGCGATGCAACCTATTGTATTAAAAATTGTTAATTCAGATGGTTTTGGAGATTATTTTAATGGCTTACAACCTAATTTTTTGATTAAAGAAACTGTCAGCAACCTTGGCGTTCTTGGTGATAGTTCTGAGCCATTATTAAGAGTGGCTTTATCAAAAATTACAGGAACAGGACGAGTTATGAAACAAGTTGCTACTGATGATTTTAAAACATTTAAAGATTCAAAATCATTTAGAAGATTTAAAAACGAAATGTATCTTGAGAAAGCTCCAGAAGGACTTTACAAAGCATTGGAGTAAAAATTTTAAATTTATATTTTCCTAATACAGAGATCATAATTCTTTATCAATCGCACATAAAAAAGCCTTATTTTTCACTTAGAAAAACAAGGCTTTTTTAATGTCTAAAATAGATACTTTAGCTTTTTAATGCTTTTATCTTGTCTAATTACTTATTAGAATAAAAACTATTTGGTCCCAACCCTACAGATACTGTTTTTAATTCAGTACCAGTAATGGTATATATCTTTACAATTCCCGCCGCAGTAAATGCATTAGCATCTGCTGAGTAAATCTTGCCGTCAATAACATTAAAGCCATAAAAAGTAGAAAAACTATTGTCCGCAACAGAAAATAGTGGTGTTTCACTGAAAGCAGTTGCATTCAAACCCACTGCATATACTCCAGTTCCCTTAGTAAAATATATTTTGTCGCCTTCAATATCCATATTTAGTGCTTTAGTCAAAGTAGTAGATTCTATTGAAGTTGCTGTATCTGTAGTGGTATTGATTTTGAATAATTTACTTTTAGCAGAATTTCCACACAATACATAAACAGCTCCATTTTTCTCTTCTATTGAATTTACTCCATTTTCAACAGTAATTACACTCATAGCATTATTACTTTTTGGGTTGACCACCGTCACCGCATTTCCACTACCAAAAGCACCATTCATCACATATAATTTTCCGTTTGCAGTAATTATTTTCTCTGTAGTTTTACCAATAGAAATTGTTTCTAAATAAGAAAAAGTCTTAGCGTCATATACAGTTAGTGATTTTGAACTAGAATTAGTAACATAAAGTTTACCATTTAAGACAACACTATAACGTGGTTTTTTAAGATTTTCAGTAATTGTAGCAATACTTTTAAAGGTGTATCTATTAACCACTTCAACCACATTAGAATTATTTATAACAATAAATGCTTTGTCTCCTACAAAGCTCATTGATTGCGCTACATCTCCTAATTTTTTATCCCCATTTTCTATCCCAAAAATATTATTCACTACCATGTAATCATTTGAAATATAGGAAACAGCTGCATTTGGTGTGCCAAAATTTCCTTCATTTAAAACAAGAACACCATTATCATAAGCGCCTAGAGCGATATTATTGTCAATAGAATCATCATTAGTGCAAGAAGTCAGTAGTATCGTACTTGCAAAAATTCCTAGAAAAACATTTTTTAATTTCATTTTTTAATAATTAAGGGTTAAGTAAAGAGTTAAATTCCTGCCCGGCATAAAGCGGCTGGGTAAGGATTCATATTTTTCATTATAAAGATTCGCTATTTTAGCGCCGACTTTAAAAATATTTTTTTTGCTAAAATTATAATCCAAACCTACGTTAGACAGGTTATAGTCACTCAAAATGTTTTTTGGATCATTGTCAGATGTAGTAAATACTTCACCAACAAACAGAAATTGATAGTAAGAAGTTATTCGCTTGTAGGAATAAGAACAAGATCCAGTTAATTTATGATAAGGAACATAAAAAAGCTGTTTATTATTTTTGTCGTCTAATGACACCGTGTAAGAATAAGTGCTGTTGATATGGAAATTATGAGCGCCAAAATTCTTTTTCCAGCTTAATAAACATTCCAGTCCATAAATAGAAACTTTATCCGTGTTTATAGGCGACCAATTACCATTATTAGTAGGCAACCAGCGAATCATATCGTCTATTTTTGAAGTAAAAACAGTTGCTGTTATACTAAAATCTGTATATACAAATTGATTCCCCATTTCTGCTTGATAGGAATTTTCAGGTTTTAGATCTAGATTTCCACTTTCTTGCCAGTATAAATCATTGAAAGTGGGTGTTCTATAATTGCGCGAAATATTAAATTTTAACTTATAAAAATCAGAAAAATCGATGAGTGAGCCTATTGAAAATAAAAGCGGACTTTTATAAACATTTGAAATCTCTTGTCGTGCACTAATATCATATTTCCAACTATCACTAATATTCTGTTTTAACAGAATACTTAATCCCGCTATTTCCCTATTTTCACTATCAATTCCTGAGCTTGCTCCCTTACTATTAGTATAATCAAGTATTGCATTTAAGCTACTATTAGACGCTAATTCATAAACAAAATCATATTTGGCGATTAAACTTCTTACGCCACCAGAACTTGTATTATCGTTTTCAATATCCTCGTAATAATTATAATGCTCTGTGATATAGGCCAGTTTTATATTAGAAACTGTTTTTTCTAATGTATTAGTCCATGCTAGTAAATTTCTTGAATTGAAATCTTGGTATTTTGTTCTTACCGCATAAGGCGAGGTTATAGAAAAATGCCGCTCACCATCATAGAATTCACTGTAGAACTTTAATGTGTTTCTTGAATCAATTTTAAATCCAGTGGCGGTACTAAAATTATAGTTATAATATTGACCATTCGTATTTTTGCCTTCTTCACCTATAAATCTAAAATCATTATCAGAGCTATTTCTGGTAAAACTAGCATTACTACTCCACCTATTTGATCCAAACTTCACCCCATAAACAGCGCTTAGCGTATTAAAATCGCCATAATAAACTTCAAAGTTATTATTGAAATCTTTTTTAAATTTCAAATCATTGTTTAGATGAATCGTCCCTCCTATTGCACCACTTCCATAAACAACGCTTCCGCCTCCTGCTTTTACATCAATGGAGTTATACCCTCTTGTAGAAATTGTGTTAAAATCAGTTTGACCTAATAATTGTGAATTAATGTTTATTCCGTTCCAAACAACTGCTGTTTGCTGGGCAGTGGTTCCTCTAAAAGAAGGTGAAGAAACCATTCCCAAACCATTTTCTTTGAAATAAATAGCCGTATTATAATTTAAAAGCGAAGACAAAGAAGATTGATTTTTACTGATAATTGAATCGGTTATTTTAAGCACAGATTGTGTGCTAGAAAAATTTTTAAGCTGATTATCAGATACAATAACTTCGTTTAGAGGTATTGCTGATTTGTTTTGTGCCAAAAGAAATTGACCAAATAATAAAATTGGAAGTAAAAGATGTTTTTTAGTTGTCATAATTTCTGAACTCTTTTCCCGAAAGTTCGATATTAGTTTCAAAAAAAGGCAGGTCTCCTGGCTTGCGTCTTGTTGTTTACCTTCCCATTCGCCATGGCAAACAGTGGTGTTGTAGATAACAACAAGCTTATTAGCTTACAGTTGCGGGAACAGCTTAGGTTTTTAACCTAATTCCCTTTTAATGTACTTTGTCAAAAAACAAAATACAACCTCAATTCGCCGGCAAATATATAACAATAGAACGATTATAATCAAATTCATTGCTATTATTAGAAAATTATAAAGATAATTAATTATAAATAATTGATTATCATGATTTTATATCACTCATTTTTTTTATCTTCTTTTTTAGTCAATTTGTAAACTAACCAACTAAATCCTACAATAAGATGCAATAAAATAATTCCAGCAACTATATAGAGAAAAGTATTTGAATTGTCTCTCATGATTTATTTTTAGATAAAATTACTCTTAATTTACCGAATACTGAGTGCTAAATATCACACAAGCACTTTTTATTAAAACAAAAACATACTTTTGTAAAAATTTAGCTTTATGAAATTTGTCAAAAATGCAATTCTCTTTTCTATACTTTTTATATTATTTATCCAATGTAAAAATGAAATTAAAACTGAAACTAAGTCAGAAATAAAAAATGAAATTTTATACGCAAAAGGTTTAGAAATATATAAACACCAAGGTTTTTCTATTGTAAAAGTAACTCAACCTTGGCCAAGTGCGACAACCGATTTTACATATATACTGAAAGAAAAAAATACAATTATTCCAGACAGTTTAAAGCAATTTACTATAATCCCAATCCCTTTACAATCAGTAGTAGTAACCTCAACTACGCATATTCCAGCACTTGAAATGTTAGGTGTTGAAAACACGCTTCTTGGCTTTCCTAACACCAATTATATTTCGTCTGAAAAGACAAGAAAATTGATCGATTCTGGGAAAATTAGAGAAGTAGGAACAAATGAAACCTTAAACACCGAAGTTCTTATTGATATGTCACCTGATTTAATTGTTAGTTTTGGTTTAACCAACAGTAATCCCACTATTGATAATCTACAAAAAAGTGGCTTGAAAGTGATTTATAACGGCGATTGGACAGAGCAATCTCCACTTGGAAAAGCCGAGTGGATCAAATTCTTTGGCGCATTATATGTCTTAGATACCAAAGCCAATTCTATTTTTAAAGAAATTGAAACGGAATATATTAACACTTTGGCTTTAGCCAAAAAAGCGAAATCAAAACCCACCGTTTTATGTGGCGCCATGTATCAAGAACAATGGTATATTCCGCAAGGTGATAGCTGGGCTGCCTTATTTTTAAAAGATGCACAATCTAATTATCTTTGGAAAAAAAGTAAAGGCAGCGGAAGTTTATCTTTACCTTTTGAAACTGTTTTTAATACCGCTCAAAATGCAGAGTATTGGATTGCACCAGGCGATTTTTCAAGCTTAAAAGAAATGAATGATAGTAACCCACATTATAAGGAATTTAATGCTTTCCAAAACAAAAAAATATATTCTTATAGCGTGAATAAAGGCGCAAAAGGAGGAATTGTTTATTTTGAACTATCACCCACTCGTCCCGATTTAGTGTTGAAAGATTTGATGAAAATTTTTCATCCAGAATTGATCCCAAATCACCAATTATTTTTCTTTAAGAAATTAGAATAAATTGAAATACTTAACTAGAAATACTGTTATTTTTCTATTCCTTGCCATTGGAGTGGTTTTGTTTTTCCTAATAAATATTAGTTTAGGGTCAGTTTCCATACCCTTTAAAGACGTTATCAATAGCTTAATTAATGGCACTGCAAGCAAAGAAACATGGCATTATATCATCATTAATTACCGTTTGCCAAAAGCTATTGCGGCAATTCTTGTGGGAATGGGTTTGTCTATAAGTGGTTTATTAATGCAAACTTTGTTTAGAAATCCATTAGCAGGACCTTATGTTTTAGGGCTGAGTTCAGGCGCCAGTTTAGGTGTTGCAATTGTTATTTTGGGTGCTGCCTTTTTACCTACAGTTCTTGCCTCTTTTTTAATTTCCTCTTATGGTATTGTACTGGCTTCGAGTATAGGTAGCTTTACCGTTTTACTAGCGGTTTTAGCCGTTTCGCATCGCTTGCGCGATACCATGGCGATTTTAATTGTGGGGCTTATGTTTGGCAGTTTAACGAGTGCTATCGTGGGAACATTAACTTATTTTAGCACCGCAGAGCAATTACAAAAATTCACTTTTTGGTCTTTAGGAAACCTTGGAAATTTATCATGGACTTCCATATTTATTTTATTTTGCTGCGTGTTTATTGGCTTATTATTTAGTCTTATCAGTATCAAACCTTTAAACTCCTTACTCTTAGGAGAAAATTATGCAAAAAGTTTGGGATTAAATTATAAAAAATCAAGAGTAATTATTATTTTCGCTACTAGCATTTTGGCGGGAAGCATCACCGCTTTTGCCGGACCAATAGCTTTTATAGGGCTTGCAGTTCCACATATAGCCAAATTAGTTTTTCAAACTAGTAATCACAGCATACTGTTTTGGAGTACGATTCTGTTTGGAGCATTAATTATGTTAATCTGTGACAGCATTTCGCAAATGCCAGCAAGTGATACCATGATTCCTATAAATGCTGTCACTTCGATATTTGGCGCACCAATCGTGATTTGGTTGTTGATTAGAAAACGTAAAATGATGAACTAATGGAAAACGAAATCATCTTGCAGGCTTCGAATATGAGTATTGGATACGCTCATAAAAAGGAAAATATACTTGTTGCTTCAAACATTGACGTGTCTCTAAAAAAAGGGAAGCTAATTGCTTTGATAGGTGCTAATGGAATAGGAAAATCTACGCTACTAAGAACAATTACCGGGATTCAAAAAACAATTTCAGGCGTTGTTTTACTCAATGGATCAGATATTCACCAAATAGATTCACTTACGCTGGCGCAAAACCTGAGCGTAGTTTTAACAGAAAAATTACCGCCCAGCAACTTGACTGTTTTCGAATTAATTGCATTAGGAAGACAACCTTACACCAACTGGATTGGAAAATTAACCGAAAATGATTTAAATAAGGTCAATGAAGCAATGGAGCTCACTCAAATAAGTCATTTAGCTGATAAAAAACATTATGAAATTAGTGATGGTCAGTTACAAAAAGTACTAATCGCAAGAGCTTTAGCGCAAGATACGCCATTAATAATTTTAGACGAGCCTACCACGCATCTCGATTTATTACATAAAGTGGCTTTGTTTAAACTTTTGAAAAAACTTACTCAAGAGACTGGAAAGTGCATTCTATTTTCTACCCATGACATTGATATGGCGATACAATTAAGTGATGAAATGATTATTATGACTCCTGAAACTGTCTTACAAGACGAACCTTGTAACTTTATTTCTAAAGGTATTTTTGCCACCTTATTCAACGATGAACACATTGTTTTTGATCAGGAAAAAGGTAAGTTTTTGATCGTCTAATAACTGTTTTTTAATGAGATTTGGCGTTTTGCTTCTCCAATAACAAACGCTACAGAATTAGCTATATTAAAACTTCTAATTAATTTTGACATCGGTATGGTAAGATGATTTTCAAATTGGGCTAAAACTTCTGGACTTAAACCTTTACTTTCTTTTCCAAAAACCAACCAGTCACCGTCCTTAAATTCAGTTTGGAGATAGGATTTATCAGCATGCGAACTCATCAAGAAAACGCGAGATAAATCAGGAATTTGCGCTTTCCATTCGGCTATATTTTGATATTCAGTTACATCGAGATGAGGCCAGTAATCGAGACCCGAGCGTTTTAAATTTTTGTCATTGATTACAAATCCAAAAGGATGTACAAGATGTAATTTGCTTTCGGTACCCACGCACAAACGCCCAATATTTCCAGTGTTGTTAGGTATTTCAGGTTCTATTAATACGATGTTTAACATTTAGATTTTTGATTTTTGATTAAGGATTTTTGATTGCAGATTTAATATTTAATTGAATTTTTTGATTTTTGAAATTGTTATTCCAATTGCTATTGCTATTGAAATTAACTTCTGTTATTCAAAACTCTCGACAGCCACAACTTCTCCTGCCTGTAAATCATTGAGATGTATGTTTCCTACTCGCACGCGTACTAAGCGCAAAGTGGGGAAACCAACGGCAGCGGTCATTTTGCGTATTTGTCTAAACTTTCCTTCACTGACCGTAATTGAAGCCCATGTAGTGGGACCGTGTCGTTCGTCTCTAATTTTTTTTCCTCTCGCTCCAAAAGCAGGAATTGCAGTAATTAATTTTGCCGTACAAGGTTTGGTCATGTATTTGGTGCCATTAAATCCTATTTCAACTCCTTTTTGCAATTGATCTATTGCGTCTTGAGTAATGATGCCATCAACTTGCACATAATATTCCTTCTCCACTTTTTTACTTCTGATAATTTCGCTGATCATTCCGTCAGTAGTGAGCAACAAAAGTCCTTCTGAATCTTCATCTAAACGACCAATTGCCATCGTGCCTTTTGGAAAATCATACAATTCGCCCAGCAGTTTCTTTTTCCTTTTTAGTTCATAAATAAACTGACTTAAATACCCGTAAGGTTTGTGAATGATGAAGTGCGAATGAGACATTTTATGCATTTATTTGTGCGCGTAAAGGTAGTTTTGTTTTTAATATTTTGGCAATAGATAGACATCACTTTTATAGTATAAATTTAAAAGTGATGTTAAATAATTTCAAAAGCTCGTATTAAATTCGTAATATTATAATCAGTTCGACTTGTATAAATTTAATTTAAAGGCTATGGAAAATGATGATTTAGGTTCTAAAAAAATGAATAATAAACAAAACACAAATGAAGGATTCAGCGGTGAAAATATACCAAATGATTATAATACAGCTGATTCTATTATGAAAGAAGAAATAGTAACAGATGCTAAAGGCAATGACACCATTGTGCAGCGTGCCCGCAATGCTGACGGAAGTGAGGCTTCAATCCCCGAGCAAGAAGAGCGAACCTGGAATGAAAATGAGAGTTTGAGTAGAGGTGTTGCCACTGAAGAAGCTGCAATGAAAACAGTTGAAAACGAAGATCTAAATTCTGATATTACTGCTCATAGATACCCAGCATCGCATCCCGATAATCAGGAGGATAGAGGAAATATTAAATTAGACGAATAGTAATTAAAGTGAAAATTTTAAAAAGCCAGTGAGATTAGAATCTTACTGGCTTTTTTTTATGAATTTATTTTTTGAGAAAATGTAGGGTATTTTACGGTTTCCCGTAAAAAAGCGACCTGTAAAATGTTTTACTTTATCTAATAATCAGATAATTTTACAAAAACCAAATCCTAAAAATTATGATAAAAAAAACTATTCTCATCGAAAACAAATCCTCTATTACTGCTAAGAATCTTCAGTTAGTTGTAAAATCCGAGCTAAAAGAAAGTACAATCCCAATAGAAGATATAGGTTTTTTAGTATTAGATAATCCTGAAATTTACTTGAGTATTCCCGCAATGAATTTGATGGTAGAAAATAATACAGCCGTAATAATTTGCGGTAATAACCATCTTCCTAACGGAATGTTTCTCAACTTAAACAGCCATCATATTCAACAAGAAATTTTCAAAAATCAAATTGAAGCTTCCATTCCTTTAAAAAAACAATTGTGGCAACAGACAATTGTTGAAAAAATTAGCAATCAAGGACAATTACTTGCAAAACTAACTGTCAATAAAAATTCATTTGCTTTTCTAGCAAGTAAAGTTTTAAGTGGCGACACTACTAATATGGAAGGTGTAGCGGCACAGCAATACTGGAAATTTTTTCCAATGCCAAATCTTGAAAAAGATGGGATTAAGCGAGAGCGTTTTGGAGATTATCCAAACAATTTTTTAAATTATGGTTATGCTATTTTAAGAGCTGCAACGGCGCGATCACTATCGGGAAGCGGCTTGCTAAATACTTTAGGGATTCATCACAAAAGTAAATACAATGCTTTTGCACTTGCTGATGACATCATGGAGCCATTTCGCCCTATTGTTGACGAGAAAGTTTTTGAAATTATGCAACGATTTCCAGAACAGGAGCTCAATACAGCAATAAAAGCAGAATTACTACAGATACTAACTCAAACTGTATATTTCAAAGAGGAGAAAAGTCCATTGATGGTGGGGTTACAAAAAACGGCAAGTTCACTCCAGCAGTGTTATACAGGAAATCGCAAAAAAATAAAATATCCAAAATTATGGAGCTTAACGGATACCGAATAATATGGTTGTTTGTATTTTTTGATTTGCCAACCGAGACCAAAAAAGATCGTAAAAATGCATCTTGATATAGAACTAATTTATTAAAAGATGGTTTTTCGATGATGCAATACTCAGTTTATGTACGGCATTGCGCAAGTAGTGAAAGTGCTGATGTTCACGAAAAAAGAATTCATAGACTCTTACCTCATTCAGGAAAAGTGAGTGTTTTAAGAATTACCGATAAGCAGTTTGGAAATATTTTGAATTTTTGGGGTAAAGCCGAAGTCCCAAAAGCGCCACAACCTACACAATTAGAATTGTTTTAGTCTTTAGAATAAAATTTGTCTTTCCACCAATTTTTAGGATTATTGCTTATATAATTAAAAATGTTGATATAAGATTTTTCATCTCTAATTATGTTATCATGAAAAGAACGATGCCATTCAAAATCTTGAAAAACAGCTTCGTGAATTAATTTTGAAGAAGTTGTTTTTAGTGCACCCATCAAACTCGAAACCGATTTTATCTTTTCGCCATTGGCATTTTGATTATTAATTTCTAGAATAAAATGAAAATGATTGGGCATTACCTGATAATTATGAATTTTGACATACGAATATTGGCGCTCTAACCATTCAATTCTTTCTTTTACAATGGAACCATATTGATTTAATTCCATGATAAACATAAACTTCTCGAAATCATGATTTTCGAAATGATTTTCGAAATGATTTTCGGAATGATTTTCGGAATGATTTTCTGAATGATTTTCGGAATGATTTTCGGAATGATTTTCTGAATGATTTTCTGAATGATTTTCGGAATGATTTTCGGAATGATTTTCGGAATGATTTTCGGAATGATTTTCGGAATGATTTTCGGAATCACGTACGGACAGGTCGCGACCTGTCCCTACGCAAACAACCCGACCCAAACAACACAAATTATTTTTTACACAATTTGTGATAAAATATAAATTATTTTTTGAATAATCATATCCCTTTAACCTATTTGGCTTTCTTTTTCTCATGCCATTTATAATTATTGTCTTGTATAGTAGAAAATTGTAAAACATTTTTTTATTTCATGGGGTCGCAATTGAGATTATGTACAAATATGCCGCGACTTACATGTACAAACAAAAAAATGCTCCAATCATGGATTATCAAACCAAAAAAGGAGCATTTTTTTATACGATATTTGCATTTAATATGATGGTAATCAGAAGGTAACAAGCCAACTAATATCGTGTTTTCTAATCTTTAATCAAACCACAACTACGGTATTCAGGGTATATCTAACAACATTAATATCGTGTTTTCTAATCTTTAATCAAACCACAACTAATTTACTGCTGAATAATTCGTTGCGGTTAATATCGTGTTTTCTAATCTTTAATCAAACCACAACTCCTCTATATCATCAACTAATAAACGACTTAATATCGTGTTTTCTAATCTTTAATCAAACCACAACTCATAAGTGAAATTCGTTTCGGCTTCGTAAAATATCGTGTTTTCTAATCTTTAATCAAACCACAACTTGATGAAGACACCATGTTCATCTCCGTACAATATCGTGTTTTCTAATCTTTAATCAAACCACAACTTTCATGTTGCATTTGTGTAATGACTATCAAATATCGTGTTTTCTAATCTTTAATCAAACCACAACTCTCTTTATATTTTAAAACTTCTAAAAAAAAATATCGTGTTTTCTAATCTTTAATCAAACCACAACATATGGAATGAAAACTACAAAATCGACAAAAATATCGTGTTTTCTAATCTTTAATCAAACCACAACTTTTTAGCTTGTATTTTGTCGTTTGCCTCTAATATCGTGTTTTCTAATCTTTAATCAAACCACAACGCAAGCGCATTCGGAGACATAGCTAGTTTGAATATCGTGTTTTCTAATCTTTAATCAAACCACAACTACTATAGTTTTTTCTTGAACAAAGCTGTTAATATCGTGTTTTCTAATCTTTAATCAAACCACAACTAATTTCTCGATCCATAGTTTTTCTCTTTCAATATCGTGTTTTCTAATCTTTAATCAAACCACAACTTGTTCTCGCCTGTTGTGTTAATTATATCAATATCGTGTTTTCTAATCTTTAATCAAACCACAACTGAATAAAGTCACTATAGTTAGTTAAAAAAAATATCGTGTTTTCTAATCTTTAATCAAACCACAACTGTATTACCTCACTTAATCCTTGATGTCTCAATATCGTGTTTTCTAATCTTTAATCAAACCACAACTGTAGCGTTGGTATAAATAATACACCCGTTAATATCGTGTTTTCTAATCTTTAATCAAACCACAACAGTTTTCCCCTTCTCCTGCATATACTTCCAAATATCGTGTTTTCTAATCTTTAATCAAACCACAACTAAGTATATCCGTTTTTACTTTTTAGTTTAAATATCGTGTTTTCTAATCTTTAATCAAACCACAACAACTGGGGTAGGATCGTTAATTGGAAAGTCAATATCGTGTTTTCTAATCTTTAATCAAACCACAACTGAAAGTTTCTGCATCCCTGCTGGGCGGATGCTGTAATTTTCAGTTGTGGTTTGGCTGTTTAAGATGTTACAAAACGTTATGTCAAAGAACTTTTTCAATTACAAATGTTGCAGAAGAAGGTCTGGATTGGAGCGATTAAACCAAAAATTCAAAATTTCGACGGTCCCCTCATTTTCGTTGAATTGAAATATTACTGTCACATTTTTATTTACTTTAAATTTTCGTTTGCAAGTGTTATGAAATTTTGGAAAACTTTCAGGAAAATTCTCAAGGTGTTTTATATTTGACAAAAAATCCTCTTCAAATTTCAAGGCTGTAACTTCGCTGTAATTATCAGCCAAAAAATATAAAATTTCAAGATATTCTTCTCTTGCTATTAATGAATAAGTAAGTTTCATTTTCTAGAAGCTAATAATTCTTTTGCATTAAAAACAAAATCTTCGTGCTTGATGAACTGCCCGTTTTTGAACTGCTCTTCAGCTATTGCGATTTTTCTTGAAATCATCTCAAACTCATATTGTTCTGGCTCAATGATTTCTAAAATTGTTAATGCCTCGTCAATAGTGAATTTATTATCTCTAATTTTTCGGTACAAAGTAGGTAAAGCAATATTAGACTTTTCACTTATGTATTCCGTTTTAAATGGAGAATTAATAATCATTTTATCAAAATTTGACATTATTTTCTTTGTTTCAATCAATTCTGTTATCATAATTAGGTATTTTTAGTTGCGTAAATTTAAACAAAAAATTCCATAAAACAAGATTTAACTTGATGTTACTTTCAATACTTGCTTTTAAAAACTTCAAATTACATTCTCATATTAATTCCTATTTTTTTTAATTTAAGTGGAAAGTCCTTCTTTTGTTTTGGCGTTAAAGATATTTTTTGCTGCCTAGGCAATTTTAGCTTAAATACGCTTCATTTACTCTACTGTTATTTTTGAATAATCCATCAAAAAATTATTTGAAAACAATTCTACCTGATGTTGATAATTTAAAATCATAACCTTGGACAAACATATCTAATTTACTCACTTGTAATCTAATTTGTTCGAATGGATTTTCAAAATCAATGTTATATATTTCTTTTAACTCACTTGCTTGTCTAGCTTCAGAATGAGTTCGAAATGTAAGTCTTCCTTGTGCATCAAATGTAGATAATTTATACAATCGAACTTTTAAATCTTTGATAGGTAAATCTTTTAATTCGTTTGGACTTTCTTTATAAAAAAGAACCATCAGTCCTTTCCGTAAAATATATTTTAGAGGCAAACCTGTTTTATCGTGTGGACTAGTAACTATGTCGTATTTATCTTTGAAATCGCTATTGCTTAATTTAAAGTATTGTCCTGCATCCAAAAGATTAATAGTTTCATACGCTCTTTTTAATTTCCCTTTTTTATCAAGTCCTTCATAAACGGCCAATCCGTAATTCTCATAATTTTGTCCATACACTTTTTGCTTATGTTCATGACGTGATTTAGATAATAAACTATGCTCCTTTATTTTCAAAGGATTTTTTACTGAATTGGCATAAATTCTAACTTTGTTAATAGGAACTTGCTTTTCTTTGTTCATCCAAACTTTTTCATTCTCAGCAATTTTGTTTTTTTGCTGAGCGTTTGAAGAAAGCAGCAAAATTTTATTTACAACCGCTTCTTTTACTTTTTCTTTTACGGTTTGATCAACAATATTTTCAATATCACTAGCTTTCAGGCTTTCTAAATCTTTACGAATTACATACCGTATTTCCTCTGTATTTAAAGAATTTTTAATCGCCCCATAAATACTATCTTGATGCAATGAACCACGGATTGTATCTCCTTGTTGCAATCTTGGTGTTTTTTTTCCGTCTTTATCTAATTTGTAAATAATCTTTCCCTGTGCATCTTTTTTAGGAATGGCTTTTCCGTTTGAATCTCTTTCAATTTCTGCAACGTATTGCTTTTTCCCTCTAATTCTCACAATTTTTTTAGATTGTTTTTTTACATTATCTGGTGTGTAATGTGATACTAAAATTTCTTCTTCTATCTTTTTCAAATCTTCTTTGAAAGTTTTCCATGGTTTTGAATCCGATAAAATTTTTCTTGCTTCCGTTATTTGTTCTTTATCTTCCAAAGTCCAAGCATGAGCTAAAGTGTCATATTTATCTTTGGTCATACAAGCAATTGTAATTGCATCAATAGTATGATGCGTGTGTTTGCTCCTGTCTTTCTCTACAAAATACTTTTTACCATCTTTTTGATAACTTTCTTGAATACCCCAAATTTTTCTAAACTCGGCAACCATTCCGCCTTTTACACTTTCTACTCTTTTAAAATAGGATTTCAAATAGGCTTGAGCGTATCTTGTAATTATTCCTGTGTCTGGAATTTGACTATTTTTGAATCCTACTTTAGGTTCTGTCCAAATAAAACGATCATATTTTCCTTGTAAATAATCACGCTTCAACGTCAAATAGTGTCTTCTTCTTATTTTTTTATCTTTGGCCTCTTTAGTGGCTGCCGATTTTATTGATCGAGTAATCATTTCAATTTCTCTACTATAATTTTCGGCTTCTTTTTTCCAATGCACAATTCTTGGTAAAATTTCTAAATGATTTTCCAGTTCAAAAGGCATTTTTTGTTTTTTAATATCTCTATTGAATTTTTGAGTACAAAGCGTTTTATTCATTTGAGAATTATCCTGTGAAATACTTCTAGGAACTGTATGTTCTATATCGTATTTTGGATTGGCTCCAATAATATCACAAATACTAATACTATTTCCGTTTTCATAAATCTCTTTTCTATCTTGTTCTATCCAAAGTTGATAGCGCAATAAATCATCAACTGTCGGTTCAATTTCTTTACCACATTCTGCTTTATAGAGTTTCTTTATTTCTTCTCCGTATTTTTCACGCTCTTTCTTGTTTTCATTCTGATAATCCTGAATTCCTTTTCGCTTATTAGCATCGTTCAATTCACGAGCCATTTCAATATGAATTCGAGTATTAGAATCAACTTGCCCTTCTACAATTAATGTATTTAATACTTTTCGCAATTGATGCAAAGCACGCATCGCCATTGGATTTTTAATAGACGATGTTAAAGGGCTTCCTAAAATTAGTTCTCCTGTTTCCTTTCCGTTTTCACCCCTCGCTTTTTGTTTTTTGAAAACATCAATATCTGATGGATGGTATAATTTTTTTAACTGTTTTGGATTACTACAAAAAACCTCACCATCTTCATTCTCCCCTTTTAAAAATTCTAAAACTTTTTCGTCTAAACGTTTTACTTTTATAAATTCATACGCTTTGAGTTGTTCCATAAAAACAGGAAATAACTCGTTTAAAATCACTTCTTGTTTTTCCGCATTTTCAATGTGTTGAAATTTAAAAAAAGAAAATAGTTTTTTATCTAAATCCTTTATATAAGTCACTTCCGCTTCCTTAGAATAATATGCTCCGTCAACTTTACATTCTTTGATTAATCCGTTTACAATTTCTAAAAGTCCATTTTCATAGGTGTTATTAGCAATAATTCCCGCAATTTTATCTTGAATATATTTTTGCTGTTCTGCATCATTCCAAATAGATTCATCAACAATACTTTCTATGTTTGCCATAAATATAGCGTGCGAATACAACAATCCTTCTTTTACATAAGGAAGAATCTTGTTTATTGCATTCAAACTTAAACTTCCAAAATCTTTTTTCAATTTGATTTTACTGAAAGCTTTGGAATTTTTATAGTCCAAACCTAATTTGTCTTTTGCATATTCATTCAAATAATTATCGGAAGTTGCTACTGAAAGTAAATGCCATAAATCTTTATAATCAACTGTTTTAGTAACTTCTTCTTTTTTAGCATTTAAAGTTTTGTATGTGAATCCTTTTGTTTTCCAATCTTCTCCAATGACATTTTTTAAAGTAGCTGAAACAGGACATCCAGAAACTGTATCGGTTGGTTTGTAATTAAACCAATAATGCAAACTATCTCTTTTAGACGATTTATAGAAACCAAAAGTATCCACCCGAGCAACTACATCTTGTTTAGTTCAATAAGATTAATGATAGGAGCGTAATTTTACAATGATTTAGATTCCGCTAGTTGCTTGTAA
>NZ_JAXCIA010000014.1:0-102607 GCF_035985025.1 Flavobacterium sp. PL11 | reverse complement strand
TGAATTTTGGTCGAGGAGCAAGTACGAAAATTTTATCCATTCAGCAAAGGGGAAAAGAATTTATTTTCTTTTCTCTCTTTCTGTAAAAATTTAATCTACTTGCAACTCTTTTCTCAAAAGTTGCATTTATAAGTTGAATTCAAGTAATGTAAAAAGCAGTATTATTTATTTTCTTACAGCAATTGAAATGGTGATTACCAACCAACAATTATCTACAAAAACAAATTTAAAAATATAAACCAAAAAAAAGAGATTCAACTTCTGTTGAATCTCTTTTTTTTTGTTCTATGTAAAAGATTTTATACTTCTTGATGTGCTTTTTCAACTCTTTCTTTATCTTCTTTTGAGATAGTATCTACAAGAATTGGAGTAGCAATAAATAAGGATGAATAGGTACCCACTACAATACCAATTAACATAGCAAATATAAATCCTCTAATGGATTCTCCACCAAAGATAAACATGATTAGTAAAACAACAATCATTGTTAACGAAGTGTTTATCGTTCTAGACATAGTTGTATTAATAGACTGATTTACGATATCAGCAAATGAACCTTTAGTTTTACCTCCTAGGTATTCACGAACTCTATCAAAAACAATTACAGTATCATTCATTGAGTATCCAATAACGGTAAGAATAGCAGCGATAAAATGTTGATCGATTTCCATCCCGAAAGGCATGAATTTATAACAAAGTGAATAAATACCTAATACAAAAATAACATCATGCGCTACAGCAGCAATTGCTCCTAAACTATATTGCCATTTTCTATAACTAATCATTAAATATAAAAACACTAATGCCATAGATCCGATTACAGCCCAATAAGCATTGGTTTTGATATCTTCGGCAACTGTAGGACCTACTTTAGAGGCTTGTAATATTCCTAAATTTTTACCATCATAAGCATTCACAAATTTATCATAAGTCATATCAGCTGAAAAATGCTTTTTTAGAGTAGTAAATAAAAGTTTATTTACTTCTTCATCGGCAACACTTCCTGCCTCTTCAACCTTGTACTTAGTAGTTATTTTCAACTGATTATCATTACCAAAAATCTTCACTTCAGCACTACCATCAAATACTTGACCTAATTCTGATTTTACAGTTTCTGTTTCAATTGGTTTTTCGAAACGAACTTGGAACGTTCTTCCTCCTACGAAATCCACACCTTCATCAAGACCATTGATTGCTAATGATGAAAAACTTACAATTACAATAATCGTAGAAATAATATAAGTTATTTTCTTTTTGCCTAAGAAATCAAAATTGAACTTGGTAAATATATTTTTAGAAAAATTAGTAACAAAAGTTAGGTTATTCTTTTTATTGATATTCCAGTCAATAAAAATTCTAGCAATAAAAATTGATGTAAATAATGACGTTATTATACCAATTAATAATGTTGTGGCAAATCCTTTAATTGGCCCTGAACCAAAAATAAATAAAACAGCTCCAGTTAATATGTGGGTTACGTTTGCATCCGTTATCGATGACATTGCACCTCTCCAGCTATAGGATGTTTTAACAGCCTCCGCTAGAGATTTACCATCTCTTAATTCTTCTTTTGCTCTTTCATAAATAATAATATTCGCATCTACAGCAGTACCCATCGTTAAAACGATACCAGCAATACCAGGTAATGTTAATACAGCTCCTATACTTGCAAGAATTCCAAACAAGAAAAGTAAGTTAACAGCTAGGGCAACATTTGCATACCAACCAGCTTTACCGTAATAAATCATCATCCATAATGATACGATCAACAAACCTATAATTGCCGAGTTTGTTCCATTGTCAATAGCTTCTTGACCTAATGATGGTCCTACCACTTCTGATTGAACAATATCTGCTGCTGCTGGTAATTTACCTGCTCTTAAAACATTCGCTAAATCTTTAGTCTGCGTTACATCAAATGCACCTGAAATTTCAGATCTTCCACCCGATATAGGTCCGCTAGATACACCTGGAGCTGAATAAACAACGTCATCGAGAACAATAGCAATATTACTTTTTTGAGTATAAGCTCTACCCGTTAATTCTTCCCATGATTTTGCTCCTTGCCCATCCATTTGCATAGAAACAGCTGGTTTTCCTAATTGGTCAAAGGTATCACTTGCATCAGTCACAACACCACCACTCATTGCAGGAACGTTATCTCTATTACCTCTTAAAGCATATAATTCTACAGCGTCAACATCTTTACCTGCTGCATCCTTAATTGCCATAGGGATTCCCCAAACAAATTTAGCATATCGCTGATCTCCAGCTAATAAAATTCTGATGTCAGCTCTTTTCAAATAGCCGTTTACAACAGCGGTATCTTTTGGAGAAAATAAACCTAAAACAGGTCCACCACCTTGACCAATAATTTTATCTAGTAATGGGTTGTTACCTTGTGAAGCAACAGCCGAATCTTTACCATCAGATAATAAAGCACTCAATGAATCTTTAACAACTGGTTTAACTTCAGTAGTTTTAATCTCGGTTTTTTTCAATGACTCATTTGCAGCCATTAAGAAATTCCCAATTTCTTCAATTTTGTATGTTTCCCAAAATTCCAATTGAGCTGTACTTTGTAATAGTTTTTTGATTCTATCCACATCTTTAGCACCAGGAAGCTCTACAAGAATTCTTCCTGATTCTCCTAATTTTTGAATATTAGGTTGTGTAACACCAAATTTATCGATACGTTTTCTAAGTACTCCAAAAGCACTTTCTACAGATTCATCTACTTTTCTAGAAATTACCTTCTTAACTTCTGAATCAGTCATTTGAAAATCTACTCCACCTTCTCCTTGTAAACTTCTGTTTGCAAAAATTTCAGGAGAAGCCAGCTTAACTGTTCCATTTGAGTTGGCATCAAAAGCCTCGTAAAAAGCATCTAAATAAGTTTGATTCCCTTTTTGATTTGCAGTTGCATCAGCCAAAGACTTATTAAAAACTGGATTTTTAGAATTATTAGATAATCCTTTTAAAATGTCTTTAACTGAAATTTGAAGAATAACATTAATTCCTCCTTCTAAGTCAAGACCTTTGTTAATTTGTTTATCACTTACTTCATTAAAAGTGAAATTGGTAAATCCTAAATTAAATACTTTCTCTTTTCCTATAGAGTCTAAATATTTGACTTCTTTATCAGAATCCCCATTAGCAAAAGATTTTGCATCGTTTTTTACTTTACTTGCGACAAAAGTGAAAGAAAGTTGGTAAATACTTACCAATGCAAATAGAATTGCGAAAAATTTAATAAGTCCTTTATTCTGCATTATTACTAAAAATTAATTATTTTTTATTTATTATTTTGTTTTAAACCTTATACAGCAGCGAATTAGATTTATTTTTTACATCAAAAATAAATAGGTAAACTGCCTAATTTTTTTAAACCGAGCAAATATATAATTAACGCCAAGATTAACCAATTTATTTATTAATTAATATCAAGAAAAAAGACTGCAAAATTGCAGTCTTTTAATTTTATCATTAAAATATTATTCTAAAATCGATTTTAAAGCGTCATTCATTTGTCTTACCGCATCGGCACTTTTAGCAAATAAAGCTTTTTCATCGTCATTTAGCTCAATTGAAAGGATTTCTTCGACTCCATTTTTACCTACAATACAAGGAACACCAATACAAATGTCATTTTGACCATATTCTCCCTCTACAAATACAGAACAAGCAATCATTTTCTTTTGATCGTTCAAGATACTATCTACTAAAAAAGCAACTGAAGCTCCCGGAGCATACCAAGCTGATGTTCCTAAAAGTCCAGTAAGAGTTGCTCCACCTACCATAGTATCAGCAGCAACTTTATGCAACTGCTCTTGTGAAAGAAATTGAGAAACTGGAATTCCATTATAAGAGGCCAAACGTGTTAAAGGAATCATTGTGGTATCGCCATGTCCACCAATCACCATTGCTGAAATATCATTAGCTGGTTTGTCTAAAGCTAAAGACAAGTAGGTTCTAAAACGGGAACTGTCTAGAGCGCCACCCATACCAATTATTCTGTTCTTAGGCAATCCTGTAGATTTCAACGCTAAATAAGTCATTGTATCCATAGGATTAGAAACGACAACTATAATAGTATTTGGAGAATGCTGTAATACATTTTCTGCAACGGTTTTTACAATACCAGCATTGATACCTATTAATTCTTCCCTAGTCATTCCTGGTTTTCTAGGTATTCCTGATGTTATTACTACCACATCGCTATTAGCAGTTTTAGAATAATCATTGGTTACACCAGTTACTTTAGTATTAAAACCTGTGTTGGTAGCACACTGCATAATATCTAATGCTTTCCCTTCAGCAAATCCCTCTTTGATATCAAGTAAAACAACTTCACTAGCAATTCCTCTATACGAAATCACATCAGCACATGTTGCTCCTACATTTCCTGCTCCTATAATGGTAACTTTCATACTTTAAATTTATTTGGTTTTTGTTAATATTGTATAAAATTTCGCTTTCAAAAAATTTCGCGAAAGTAAAATTCTGAATTAAGCATCAATCTTAGCGTAAACTGCATTTTTCTCTATAAATTCTCTCCTTGGTGGCACTTCATCGCCCATCAACATGGAGAAAACTCTATCAGCCTCGGCTAAACTGTCAATGGTTACTTGGCGTAAAGTTCTAAAGTTAGGATCCATTGTGGTTTCCCATAATTGCTCCGCATTCATTTCTCCAAGACCTTTATAACGTTGAATTCCTGCACTTCCGCCCATTCTTTCATTTGCTTGGTCGCGCTGTAAATCATTCCACGCATATTCTTTTTTATTTCCTTTTTTAACTAAATACAAAGGTGGAGCAGCAATATAAATATGACCATGCTCGATTAACTCCTTCATGAATCTAAAAAAGAATGTCAAAATTAGCGTAGAAATGTGACTACCATCGACATCGGCATCACACATAATGATTACTTTATGATAACGTAGCTTTGAAATATTCAATGCTTTACTATCCTCTTCAGTACCTATGGTAACGCCTAAAGCTGTAAATATATTTCTTATCTCCTCGTTTTCAAAAACTTTGTGATGCATTGCTTTCTCCACGTTCAAAATCTTACCACGTAAGGGTAAAATTGCTTGAAAAGCGCGATCACGACCTTGTTTTGCAGTTCCTCCCGCTGAATCTCCCTCGACTAAATAAACCTCACATTTTGCAGGATCTTGCTCTGAACAATCTGATAATTTCCCTGGTAATCCGCCACCACCCATCACGGTTTTACGTTGTACCATCTCACGTGCTTTTTTAGCAGCATGACGCGCCTGGGCTGCAAGAATTACTTTTTGAACAATAATTCTAGCATCGTTTGGATTTTCTTCCAAATATGCTTCAATCATATCCCCTACAGCTTGTGAAACCGGGGAAACAACTTCTCTATTTCCAAGTTTAGTTTTAGTTTGACCTTCAAATTGTGGTTCTTGAACTTTTACCGAAATAATAGCAGTAAGTCCTTCACGGAAATCGTCTCCTGAAATATCAAATTTCAATTTATCTAACATCCCAGAAGCATCTGCATATTTTTTTAAAGATCTAGTAAGACCGGTTCTAAAACCTTGCAAGTGTGTTCCTCCTTCATGCGTGTTGATATTATTTACGTAAGAAAAAATATTCTCTGTATAACTTGTATTGTAAATCAAGGCAACCTCAACTGGAATTTCTCCCTTTTCACTATCCATAGAAATTACATGAGATATAATTGGCTCACGATTTCCATCTAAATATCTGATATATTCCTTCAAACCTTCATCAGAATGGAATATTTCCGACACAAAATTTCCATCTTTATCTACTTCTCTTTTATCAGTAAAAGTGATAGTTATACCTTTATTTAAATAGGATAACTCACGCATACGAGCAGACAAAGTATCATAAGTATAATCAACGGTTTGCGTAAAAATAGTGGGATCAGGATAAAAAGTTACAACAGTTCCTCTTTTAGTAGCATCTCCAATTTGTTTTACTGGATATAATGCTTTTCCTTTTTCATACTCTTGTTCGTACACTTTTCCATCGGCACTGTAAACAGTCGCACGCAAATGTTTTGATAGAGCATTTACAACAGAAACCCCCACACCGTGAAGTCCTCCAGAAACTTTGTATGAATCTTTATCAAATTTTCCACCAGCACCAATTTTAGTCATTACAACCTCTAATGCTGAAACACCTTCTTTTTTATGAATACCAACTGGGATACCACGCCCATTATCTTCAACAGTAATTGAGCCATCCTCATTTATATCAACAATTATAGTATCACAATGACCTCCCATTGCCTCATCGATAGAGTTATCTACTACTTCATAAACTAAATGATGTAAACCTCGAACGCCTACATCTCCAATATACATTGATGGACGCATTCTCACATGTTCCATTCCTTCTAATGCCTGAATACTATCTGCTGAATAACTGTCCTTCTTGATTTCTTCGCTCATAATTATATTCTAAAAAAATGTAATTTTTGTATAACACGCAAATATATAAAATGCAAATTAGATAACCGTTAAAATCGCTTTTAAAGGCTTTAAGTTATTAACATTTAACCATTTTTTTGTAATAAAAAGCGCTATAATTAATAGGTTTTTTAAAAAATTTAATTTTTGAAAAAACAAATAAGTGTATGTATTTTAGATGATGAATGATAATTTTTAAGTAAATATTTCGGAATAGGAATTTTGAAAGGTAAAACACTTGAAAATTTCAATAGATTATGGCAATCTACTCAAAACTTAAGCTTAAGTTTTATATTTATAATTGGCAATCGTAAAGCTTAAACAAGCGAAAGAAAAATATCATTTTCTACTAAAATTTAATTCTGAAAAAAGCTTGAATGTATCTGTTGCAGGAAGCGTTGTGCTTTATGATAGAAGGATTAATAAACCGAGGTCATAGAAGTCAAATTCAATGGCAATTGAAAAAGTCAATATCAAATCCTAAACAAATTATAAAAGGAATTTCAAATTTTTATAAACAAAGAAATTCTTTCTGCATTCGAAAAGAAAAGTAGACAAAACATATCCAAAACAAAAAAACCTAGCAATTGCTCGGTTTTTTTATTGTAGAATTACTTATAGCCAATTTGTATTAGGATCTTTATGAGTAGATATAACTCCCAAAATCAATACAGATTTATTGATTTCATCAACTTTAAAATGAATTATAAATTGAAACATTTCAAAAGGCAAGCAACGAATGTCATCGTATCGGATTTAATACAAAGAATTGATTTTTAGTCTAGAAATTGAATTTCTGTAATCACTGATAAATTTCAATCCTAATCCTTTTCTTCGGCTGTTTAAAAAATCTCTCGCTTCTAACAAATCAATTTTAACTCTTATATCAGCAGTAATGTTATATTTTTTCATTTTCCAAATCATCTATCATTTCAAAAGCATCCATAGTTCCTTGAGGATTATGTAGTCTCTCCAAAACAATATCTTTTTGCCATTGAGGCAAATCTTCATTAACTTTTTCAATACTTGGGCAACTTTTTTTAATACTTTCCCAATCTTCTATCGCAATTACAACAGCGGTCTTATTTCCTAAATTATCGAATATATACTGAACATTCATAATAGTTAATGATTTAAAGTGCTTTTTCAAAGATACAAACAAAACTTTAGGCTCCCAAAAAAAACAATTTTAATAGCAATAGCAATTTCAAAAATCAATTAAAAACCAAACCATTGTAAAAAACAAATTTTCAATTGAACTACCCTACAAAACCAAAACCGAGCAAAGTAGCTCGGTTTTGGTTTTGTAATTTATATCATCGTGTCATTTTCTTAAAACGAGTTGGTTTTTGCTTACCACTTATAACTCCTAAAACAGTTACTTGCGTACTTTTGACTTTAAAAATAATAAGCCAAGTTTTATATCCAGCCTCGCGGTATATTTTTGTTTTGGTAGGAATGTTTTCGCATTCGGCATAAATCAAAGGATTATCAACGATTTTAATCATTGTTTTATTAATCCCTTCTCCAAATCTCATAGCGTTTTATGGCTGTTTTTTCTCAAAAGCAATATGGTTTACAATTTGTTCTAAATTCAAGTAGTAGTTAGCTTTTATTACTAAGGAATAAGACTTTGTAACTGTTGTTTTTTCTTTTCCCATTTTTCATTAAAAATTTCTAAAGACATTGTTGGAGATTTTTCTGCATCGGCAATCCATTGCACAAACTCTTCTTGAGACATTTCTGCAATTGGCTCTTCAACTTCTTTTTCAACACCTTTATACTTCTGGAGTATTCTCTTCCATTGCGTTATTGGAATTACAACAGCTGTTTTATTACCTAAATTATCTGATATATACTGAACATTCATAATAATTAATGATTTAAATTGCGTTTATCAAAGATACAGAGAAAGCAAATATAAAAAGCAAAAATCAATAGCAATGGCAATTTTAAAAATCAATTTCAATAAATAAAAGCTATCAAAACAAATTTTCAAATGGAGTTAATAATGCAAGAATTATTTTGCTAGATTTGTTTTAGTTGCAAAACTTAGTTTGCAGGTAAATGATTTTAACTCGAACAGGTTCCTTTTATATCAGACAACAATAAAATTAAAATATCTTTAAAATGAGTAAGAAAAAATATTTCATCGCTGAAGAAGGGGAGTAAAAAGGTCCATTTTCAATTAATGAACTATAAGAAATGAGTATTTCTAAAACAACATTGATTTGGAAAGAAGGGTTTGATAATTGGACCGAAGCAGGAAATATAGAAAAATTGCAGATTGTATTAAAAATCACTCCGCCTAAACTCCCAGAAAATATACAAAAAAAGAAAAAACCTTGAATGTAAATTTAGGTCTAGGAAAAACTAAATCTAAACTCGAGCTTAAGGAAAAAGAGCTTGCCAAAGAAAAAATAAAAACCAGTATAGCAAAGAATACAATTTATTATATAAAGAGGGTCTTCATTTGTGTATTGATTATAATTGCTTTTTTTCCTCTTGACAACTATTTCAGATCGTCAACAGCCCAATATGAAAATGGTATAGAATTAGAGGAATATAAAAGAATTAGTGCTATTCTTGAATTTTTATTTTTGACTATTCTAATAGTCTGCTTTTTGATAATTTTTGGTAATCCAATAAAACTAATTTTCGGATGGTTTAATAATTACTCCAAAAAAGAAATATAACGTCAATAAAACAAAACCGAGCATCTGCTCACTTTTTGAAGTTTAATAATGACCTTTAAGACTATAAATATGGAGAATACTATTTTCTATACTGTAGACAAAACGATTTACCTTATCTATCTTGCGAGACCACTTTCCCGAAAGATGGTGTTTTAGTGGTTCCGGATTACCAATTCCTTGATACGGATTTAAAATAATGGCATTTTTGAGCACAATAATTCGCTCTTGAATTTTTAGATTTTTCGTTTTCTTCCAGTACTCAATATCTTTTTGAGCTTGTACTGAAAGTACTATTTCCATAAATCGTCAAACTCTTCAGCAGTAACTTTCAAACCTTTTCCTTCTTTAATTTCCTGATCAGCTTCCAAGATTTTATTTACAAATTCAGGAGCATATGGTTTTTCATTTGAAACCTCAAATTTGATTTTCAAAGCTTTCATAAAAGCTTTGATTGCTTCAATTTGCTTCAAATCCTCTGTATAGGCAGTGAAATTTATTGATTCCATAATTTTAAAATTTAAGATTCTTATTTTTAAAATCTTTTAATACGTTTTTAAGGTTGTTACTTCTTTAAACTACCCAAATAATATTCAAATTTACTGTTTTTTTTTTAATTTCAATAACAAACCCCAAACCCCTATAAAATCAAATTTTCAAAACAAACCCCGAAATGCTCATATTGAAATTTGTATTTTTATTTCATACAGCTATTATTGTTGCTATTGAAATTGATTTCTGAAATTGATTTTTAATATTACTATTGAATTTTATTGCCTCATAATCTTTACGTTCTTTTACTATCTCGTCTTTTTTAAAAAAAAGAAGCAATTTATTCAATTTTAATTAATTGTAGACGTCAAAACGGCAAACTTTCCCCATCAAATGTAGCCTGACTGAAAATTCCAAACTCTCTTGTGCAATTTGTTGTTAATTCTCCATTATTATAACAGTTTTTAGAAATCCAATTTCCATCATGATTATATGTATATAACGTTTTATCTTCGATGTTCTCACCTTTCAAACTTAATTTCTTATAAGAATGAACAACTAAATCACCAGATGCTGAATAAATAAAAAATTCTTCCATACCGTTATCATATTTTGAGTACTTCAAGAGTTTGATCATTTTTTTTAACCTTATATTATATTGTTCCTGATACACATATGTTTTTTGGGCGTAACCAAATAAGGAGGTATAATCATCAAGATTTTCTTCAATCAAAAACCCATCATCATCATAAGTAAAGACACAAACAAAACTCTCAAAATGGCCATACTCTTCAACTCGAATCTTTTGTTTTTGTTTATTAAAAAAAGTTTTATTATAAATTTTCCCAAATCTATTATATGGATCAGATCTATGAAGTGATACAGAACTTCTTTCAACAAAATAGTCATGACCAATTGAAACTAATTCATTGAAATCAATTTCATCTGAAAATCCATCTGGAAAACAATCATCAACTTTTACTTCCAACACTTTATTATTGGAATCAACGTTGTAAAATTTTTTAGAAATTAGACTTCCAAATTTATTTAATTCAATCTCTTTTACTTGCATTTTTACATTTCTTAGTAATTCTCAAAAATAATGAAATATTATTAAATAAAGCACTCTTTTTATATTGCTCATAATCTAATATTAATTGAAATAAAATCCTAATATTTTTTCAATATAAAAGAGCAGCTGCTTGCTCATTATTTCCTTACAATTGGAACACACCATTTTCTGAATAATTTCTATCTTAGCAAAAACTAAAATTAATACGAGAATTTTTCAAAAGCAATAACCCTCAATAAATAATTTTATGGAAGACTATAGTAATATAATACCATTCACGGTAAAGTTTAATTTAAACCTACCACGAAAGTGGTATTCAAATCATTTTAAATATGAACTTGAACTTTTGTCATCATTCATAAAATTAAGCACCGAAGAAATTAAAGATTCTAAAATTAAATTTTTTACGGTAAAGAAAATATTGAATATGAAATAGGTGAAGATCAAACAGGCATTATGGAAAATTATGAAGGAGTTGACGATCAAACATATGCTTTAGATGATATATTTATTGATTATTTTCCTGATCTAAAAAGAAAATCAAATTTTATTATGATTATTTCACATTTAGAAGATGGTCTTCGTGAACTCTGCAAGGATTTAAGTGTTGAATTTTTAGTTAAATTTCAAAAAAGGAACAAGAAAGGAATATTTTATGCTATATTCATTTTTTTAAAATCAAGTTTAAAATTAGATTTTGATATTGAGAATGATGAAAGTTGGAAAATTTAATATTGGCATATAAAATTAGAAACAAAATAGCACACCTGACAGAAAGTGAACTTTCAGAAAAAGGATTAAAAAGATTTAAAATTTCTAATGATTTCATTTTCTGTGATAAAACGAATGAAATTTTGTTGGGAGAAATTCATAATTTTCTCAATAAGCTCGAATTAGAATTGTTGAAAAAATAAATCAGGCTTTCAAGTTGTTGTTCATCCTATTGATTTAAAACTTTACTGTACAAACTTCTTTTAATTCTTAAACACCTTCGAGAAAAAACAAAACAAGTCAAAACAATAAAACCGAGCAATTGCTCGGTTTTATTGTAAAATTTTAAAACCTTATTTCCTCATAATCTTCACATTCATTTCCTCAACCTTTTTATCAGATAAAAGTGATGGCGCTCCAAATAATAAATCTTCACTTGTTCCAGTTTTCGGGAAAGCCATAACTTCTCTAATAGATGTTTTTTTCTCCAAAATCATCATTAGTCGGTCAATTCCCCACGCGATTCCGCCGTGTGGTGGCGCTCCGTATTGAAAGGCTTTGTGCATCGTTCCTACACTTTTCATCATTTCTTCTTTATTGTACCCCATATTTCTATAAGTTGCTTCAAGAATTTCTGATTTATGTGCACGAACGGAACCTCCACCTATTTCGTAACCGTTTAAGATAATATCGTATTGCTGTGCGATAATAGTTCCAATTTTTTCATCATCGCCTTCCATGTGTTTTTGCAAATCATAAATAGCAGGCATTGAGAACGGATTGTGTGTAAATGTCCATCTTCCTTCGTCTGTTCTTTCAAACATAGGGAAATCAACTACCCAAGCCGGACGCAATTCTTTCGGATTGATTAAATGTAACATTCTACCCATTTCTTGTCGAACAGCATCCAACGCTTTATTTGCCGTGGCAAAATCAGCAGCTGAGAAGAAAACGATATCCCCAACTTCTGCATCGGTAGCTTTGATAATTCCTGCAGCAATTTCCTCGCCTAAAAACTTAATAATTGGCGATTGCAACTCTTCTTCATTAACGATAATATAAGCTAATCCTCCTAAACCATTTTGCTGTGCAATAGCGGTAAGGTTTTCGATTTGACCTTTAGACATACGTTTGTTTCCTTGGGCTGCAGCCGAAACTTTGATACATTTTACAATTCCACCTTCATCAATTGGTTTGCTAAACACTTGGAAAGTTGTTTCTTTTACGATATCTGTAATGTCTTGCATTTTTAAACCGTAACGTAAATCAGGTCTGTCACAACCATAAAAATCCATTGCATCTTTATAGGTAATCACTTCAAACGGATGCAAAATCCATTTTTTACCATATATTTTAGTCACTACTTCATTAAACAATTTAGTGTTCAAATCGATAATTTGTTGCATGCTTGCATACGCCATTTCCATATCCAATTGCGTAAATTCAGGCTGGCGATCTCCACGAGAGTCCTCATCTCTAAAACAACGTGCAATTTGGAAATATTTCTCATATCCACTTACCATCAACATTTGTTTGAACTGCTGTGGCGCTTGTGGCAAGGTGTAAAAGAAACCTGCTTGTTTACGTGTAGGAACAATAAATTCACGTGCTCCTTCATCAGTTCCTGCACTTAGAATTGGCGTTTCAATTTCTAAAAACTCTTCTTCGTCCAGAATATCACGCAATAATTTAATTACTTTATGACGGTTTACAATTGCTCTACGAACCTCATCATTTCTATGATCTAAGAATTTGTATTGGTAACGAAGCGCTTCATTTGTTTTTGCCGCTCTTTTTATTTCGAAAGGCAATGTTTTAGATAAGTTTAAAATCTCTAAAACCGAAGTTTCTAATTCAATTTTTCCAGTACGCAATCCCGCATTGTAATCATCTTCATTACGTCCTACTACAATTCCTTTTACAGATATTACCGATTCTGGTTTTAGCTTTACTAATTCATCAATATTAGGAAATGACTCTCTACTAATACGAACTTGAAAAATTTCATAACTTGAATCACGCAAATCAATAAACATCAATTCTCCATGATCACGAACACTCGCAACCCAACCCGATAATTCTACTTCTTCACTTATATTTTCCTCTGATAACTGAGAAATCTTATGAGTTCTGTAGCTGTCTTTTATAATGATAGGAATTTCAGGAAGTGTTTCTTCTTGAGCTTCTTTATTTTCAACAATTGTTTCTTTTGAAACTGATTCGGCAGATTGATTTTTTTCTAAAATAGCATCCGAACCCAATTTGTCTAAAATAATTTGACGAATCACTTTTCCGTTTGCTCCTTTACCTATAATCCCTAAAATCTTACCAACTAAAATCCCGGCTTTTCCTAGGTCTCCAGCTTTGATTTCATTGGCAACAGCCACATTTTCTGACAGTACTTTTGCAATTACTTCTTGAATTTTATCTTCAGAAATAGTATTTTCTTCGAAATAATTATTGTAATCAAAATTTCGATCTTTTAAATAACTTGTAATTGCATTTTGAACCAAAACCGCAGTTATTTTTTCCTTTTTAAACAATTGGAAAATTTCAATTAAGTGATCAACATTATGAATTTCAGAATACTCTTCTGCCTTAATGTTATTAGACAAGGTTTTGGCAACAAACGACGGATCTTTGATTTCTTTATTTAATTTCACAAAGGTTTCTGAACGCACTTTATCGGCAGTAAAAAACTTTGCATCTTGAGGCAAAACGCCTCCGTGAATCAATATAGACTCTACTGCAAACGGTAAAGCACTTGTATCAACTTTTATTGAGTCAATTTCCTTTCTTATATTTACAAAAGGTAAATCAGGTTCCGAGATAAAACGATAATCCGCTTCAAACTCTTTCTTACGCATTACTTTGGTTTGCTTCAAGTCAGCATCCCATAAAACCGTAGTTTGATCAGGTCTAAACGCTTTATTTTCAATAAAATAATTGAATTGCTTTTCTACTTCTTCTTTTAAAGCTTCAACCATAAACTTAAATGAGTTCAAGTTTTTGATTTCCGTTCTAGGATTTAACTCATAACTGTGTTTTTTACGCAAAGACACTGAAACATCCGATTTGAATTCTCCTTTTTCCAAATTCGCTTCAGAAATACCTAAATTTTGAACAATACGCTGGATGTATTGCGCATAGGTTGAGGCATCCTCGATATTTCTAAGACAAGGGTCTGTAACAATTTCAATCAATGGAACTCCTGCTTTGTTAAAATCGACTAACGAAATTTTCTTTTCGTGCATCAATTTTGCAGCGTCCTCTTCAATATGAACCTGAGTTAGATTTACTGTAAATTGCGTACCGTCATTTCTATAACAAGATACGTGACCGTCAGGAATTATTGGATTATGAAATTGTGTTATTTGAATATTCTTGGGATTGTCTGGATATTCGTAATGTTTTCTATCCCAAGAAATCACTTCATTACTAAAGGATGAATCTACTGCTTTACCAAAATAAATCGCTTTTATAATCGCTTCTTTATTCAAAGCAGGTAAAACGCCCGTTTGTCCAGTACAAACCGAACATATATTTTCATTAGGTGATTCTATATCTTGATTAGGACAAGAACAAAACAACTTGGTTTTGGTATTTAATCGAACGTGAGTTTCCAGTCCGATTACCAATTCTAAATCGTAGGCTTTTAAAGCCGCAGTTAATTGTTCCAATTCCATTATATTGTATCTTTTAAGAAGTTAGCAAATTGTAAAACTAACTCATCATTATTTTTTGCAGCCGTAATTTGTAGACCCGTAACTGTTCCTTGTGGCACTGTTAAAGTAGGTAATTGTCCCAAACTAAATCCAACCGTATACGCATCAGATAAATACATCGCCAAAGGATCTTTTAAACTATCTCCAATTTTAGCAGGAGTATTTGGTGTAACTGGTGATAAAATAATATCTACTTCTTGGAAATCTTTACTGAAGTTCTCCGAGATTTGATCTCTTAAAGCCAATCCTTTTAAATAAATGGCATCTGAGAATCCTTGTGATAATACTTGGTTTCCACCTACAATTCTACGTTTAGTTTCTTCTGAAAAATTTTCAGAACGCGTCACTGAATAGGTTTCAATTAAATTTTCTGCTTCGATTCGGTTGCCATAATTTGTTCCGTCAAGACGAGATAAATTAGAAGCTGTTTCGGCCATTGCCAAAGTATAATAAGTAGAAACTAAAATATCAGATTTAAAGAAATCTAATTCTTTTACTTCAATTCCTTTTGCTTTTATTTTTTCGATAGAAGCTAAAAAATCTGCTTTTATTTGCGCATCAATTGCATCGTTTTCTATAAAGTTTTTGAAATAACCAACCGTCTTAACTGGCGAATTAGCAACTGACTCTTCATTAATCTCTGTTGATGAGATAGATGTTTGATCTTTAGGATCTTTTCCGCTCATTATATTTAATACAATTCGGACATCTTCAATTGATTTTGCTAATGGACCCACACAATCCGTAGAGGAAGCATAAGCCATTAATCCAAATCTCGAAATTCTTCCGTATGTTGGTTTGAAACCATAAATATGATTGAAACCTGCTGGCTGACGAATAGAACCTCCTGTATCTCCACCAATAGAAAATACCGTATATTCTTTTGCAACATTCACAGCAGAACCACCGCTTGAACCTCCAGCAACTAATTCTGGATCAATCGCATTTTTTACAGCTCCAAAAATGGTGTTTTCACTTGAAGATCCGTGACCAAAACTATCGCAGTTTTCTTTCACTAAAGGAATTGCACCAGCATCCAATAATTTTTGAATGGCAGTTGCTGTGTAAGGTGATTTATAATTTTTCAACAAATCAGAACTTGCAGTTGTATACGTTCCTTGCAACATATACACATCTTTTATTCCAAAAGGAATACCTTCTAACAAACCGATTTTTTCTCCATTTGAAATTTTCGCATCTACTTTTGCAGCTAAATCTAATGCCAAAGTATCTAACAAAGAGTTTACAGAATTGTAGGTGTTTTGTCTTAGTAATTCTAATTTTTCTTGTACTAAAGCGGTGCAAGTTATTTCTTTTGACACCAATTGCTGGTGTATCTTTTTTATTTGAGATTCCATTTTATCCTTCTATAACTTTAGCAACTACTAAAAAACCATTTTTCTTGTTTGGAAAATTTTCCAGAATTATTTGTTTCTCAATAGCCGAACTCTCTATTACAACATCTTCTCTTAAATCACCTACTGACACACAATTATGATTGACATTATTTAAGGGATTATTATTTGAAGTTACTGCATTTTTAATAACATCAAATAATTTATTCACGGACTCTGAAGGCTGTGCTCCTTTAATACTCGACAAGACGTCGACTGTCATAATTTTACTCATAATACGATTTGGTTTTAAATCAAACTTTTAAGGTGGCGAATTTACGAAAGATTTGTTTGGGAAACACTTTTTTTTACTGTTATCGGTTGTGTAAAAGCCATAAAGAGACTTGAAAAAATAGAGTTTAGTTTATTTTAAGTGAATTTTTATTAATTTTTTATCAATATGAAATTTTACCATAATGAGCGTGTCTATGGCAATTTGGACAAAGTGCAAATGCATTTTCAATTGTATCATCTCCATCTTCAGCCAAAGGTTTTTTATGATGAACTTCTAAATAAGGTGTATTACCATTATCTCTTAAAAAAGTCAAAAACAACAATAATCAAATAAATAACTCTTGAATTTGAATATCTAGAGCTTTACATATTTTAAAAAGAGTAATTATTGAAGTACTAATTTCTCCTCTTTCAATTCTACCAACCTGGTTTTTAGGGATATTTGCATCGTAAGACAGCGTAGCTTGTGAAAGTCCTCTCAGAATTCTAGTTTCTCTGACTTTATTTCCAACAGATTTTACAATCTCTATCTCGTCTAATTCTTTCACACAGTAAAAATGCCACCATCTAAAAAATAACATGGACACATATTTGTGTTTTTTATATCAATTTTTACTACATTTGAGAAAATGAAATAATAAAAATGCTCAAATGAGGTTTCCCGTAAATAATTGTTTTTTTTACAATTTACATTTACAGAACATTATAAATTATAACTTAAAAAAACGATATGAAAAAATTGAAATTATCCAGATTAGTACTACTACTTACACTTACATTTTTATCTTGTTCAAAAGATGGAGATTCTACACCCGATTCATCCTCCTTAATATTGCCAAAAAAAATAAATTATGTTGAAAATACTAGCATAGATAAAGTAGGAAAGGACACTTATTTTACATACAACGGAAACAAAATAGTTAGTGATCTAACTGATGGAAGATACAAAAACGTCTATACTTACACAGGAGATTTTATTACAAAAGTAGAAGGTTTTGATTACGCTAAACTAACTTCAACCGAAGATTACACCTATACTAATGGAAAATTAACTTCTGTAACATACAAAGAGACATCAGCATCATATTCAAAAACAACAAATTTCATATACAATTCAGATGGAACTGTTTTATATTCATCTAATGGAAATGGCAAAGGAAAATTAACTTTCAAAAATGGTAATCTTATAGAAGATGCTTCGGAAAATAATGGTACTGAATCTTACGAATATGACACAAAAAACAATCCTTTCAAAAACATATTAGGTGTAAGCGTATTACTATACAATCATAAAGGAAGTGGCCTAACTTACAATTCTGCCAAAAATAATTATATAAAAAATATAGATTTATATAATGGAAGTACTTCAGTATTAAGCACTAGTGTTATTACTTATAATTTAGATGGTTATCCTATTGCTGATATTGAAAATAATTCGGGTCTTACAGGCAATTATTCTTCTTACAAATATTATTATGAGTAAATTCCTAATTAATCAAACTATAATTGATTACATTTAAAAACACGTAAGCAAATTAATTCCCTTAACACTAATCCAATTAACAAAATAAAAAAGATGAAATATGGATGAGATTAATTACGATGAAGTTTACAATCAGCTAATGGGATTTATAGATGCTATTACAACTAAAGAAAATGTCAGTAAAAAGGATGTAAAAAACTTAATTCTAAAGTTGGAAAGAAGCATCAATTTTGATACTTCATTATTAACTGGTGAAGAAGTAGATGACTTACCTTTTTAATTATAAAATTATGACAGATAAAGAATTAATACTATACATATATGGATTTTTAAATGGTGTCTTGAATATGAGTAAAATTTCATCCGAAAAAATCTTAAAACTTAAAGAAATCATCACACTTCAACAAGAAAGAAATAAAGATAACTCAACAGATTCAATCAATGAAAATATTGATAAGAATATTGATGATGAAATCAGATTTGCAGAAGAATATAGTCGTGATTTTTTTAAACAAGAAAATAACATTAATGATAACGATAAATATTATAATGAAAATTTAGATTTGGATCAACAAGATCCGGATTTTTATAGTTGAATAAATAAAAATTAAAAATGGAAAAAAATATTAGTTGTCCGCATTGTAAGTCCGAAATAGTTTTTAAAAAAGACACTAGTGGCAGGATAATTGGCACTATCGCTGGTGCTGGTATTGGATATGGATTGGCATCAAGCTTAGGAATAGCGGGAGCTATATTAGGTGCTTCTGTCGCATTACCCGCTACTTTGATTGGAGTGGGTATATTTGCAATTTTAGGAAATAAATTTGGTAAAGATTATGACAACAATCTTCCAAAATGTCCAAAATGTAAAAACAATCTAGTGCTATAAAACTATTTTGATTAAATGATTTTGTCGTAACAAAAAAGCAAATGAAAGGAAATCTCCCATATAAAGGTAATGTAATTATTCAAACTTTTCGAAATATAAAATTTCCACCTATTGAAATACTTAAGGATATGTTAGAAAAAGATTTTGTTGCATATTCCTACATACCTAATTACAACAAAATTAAGGAGAAACTTTATTTTTACGACCAAAGAAAAGATGTAGTAGAGCATGCAAAACTATATTTTTCCATTACTTGCTCTACACCTGATAAAAAAAGTATTTATAGTAAAATAAAAATACTACACAAGGAATTTGAAAAATTGATAAAAAAACCAGCTTGTATAGAAATTAATTTATCTGAAAATCAATATTATATAAATCTTCTTGAACCTAAACCCGAACATGCAAAGTTTACTTTATTAATTGCAGACTTAAAATCTAATGATATGGACTCACTCAATACAAATATTACAAAATTTGAAGAGCTTTGTTCAACTTGGAATTGGAAAACAATTTCTTATCAAAAGAAAAACCGCATTTATTCAACTATCGCATTTGGCGTTACAAATTTTGATAGAGAAAACCCAGTATATTCAATTAAAAAAGCGAAATTTATTTAATCAACACTGTCAATCAAATACTTCGTTCCAATACGTTCAATAGCAAAACTAATTTGGCTTTCCAATAAGAAAAAAACATTAAAATACCATTAAAAATTATGATGCTATCTTTTCTGAATCATCTCTATTACACCTTATCCCCTTTTAAATAAGTTGCTGATGGAACAATTTTTACGATTTCTTCTTCTTTAACTTTCATTAAATCTTGATCAAAAATTACAAAGTCAGCCCACTTTCCTACTTCTAAACTTCCTTTTTCTTTTTCTTCAAAATTTGAAAAGGCAGCCCAAATTGTCATTCCTTTAATTGTTTCTTCTCTGCTTAATGCATTTTCCATTTGGAATCCACCTTTTGGATAATTCTTACTGTCTTTTCTAGCTACTGCAGAATGAAAAGTTAACATTGGATTGACTTCTTCTATTGGAAAATCAGTTCCTAAAGCTATAATTCCAGCTTTTTGAAGCAACTTTTTATAAGCATAGGAATTTTTAAGCCTTTCTTTTCCTAATCTTTCGCCAGCCCAATACATATCAGATGTAGCGTGAGTAGGTTGTACGGAAGGAATAATCCCTGACTTGAAGTAGTCAAAATCTTGTTCTCGTATTACCTGTGCATGTTCTATTTTCCATCGGCGATCTTTTTTACCTGTCAATACTTCTTTATATATTTTTAACAAAACCGTGTTTGCTGAGTCCCCGATAGCATGCGCGTTTAATTGAAAGTCAGAAGCTGCAACTTGCTTTGCAATTGATTTTAATTCCTCAGGAGAAGATCGCAAAGCACCGCGTTGATTGGCCATATCTGAATAATCTTTATGCATACAAGCGCCTCGAGAACCTAAAGCTCCATCTCCAAAAAGTTTAAACGAACGTACATTTAAGGCATCGGTTTTATAAATTCCTTTTTTTAGATATAAATCAAGATTTTTTTGATTAGCTGAAATCATTGCATATACATTAATACGCAGCGCTTTTACTTTTTGTAAACTATCAATTAGCTGAATTACATCAGGCGATAATCCTGCGTCATTGACAGTTGTTAGTCCAAACCCAAACATTGTTTTCTCAGCATCTAATAGAGCTGCTATTTGCGTTTTGCGACTTGGCTGCGGAATAATAGCACTAATCATACGCATTGGATTATCAATTAAAATCCCTGTTGGTTGCCCATTTAACAATTCTATTTGTCCTCCCGTAGCACTAGTTTTATTAGTAATTCCTGCTAATGCTAAAACTTTACTGTTGACAATCATAGCATGCCCATCAATCCTATTTAAAACTACAGGAATATTTGGAAATTCAGCGTCTAAATCTTCTTTAGAAGGGAATTTCTTTACATCCCAATCGTTTTGATCCCAACCATTACCTACAATGAAATCAAGATTTTTATCTTTTTGAAAGGCCTTTAAACGCTCAATGACTTCTTTCATGCTATTTGTACCACGCAAATCTACTTCCTGTAAATTTAGTCCATAACCATAAAAATGACAATGCGCATCGACCAATCCTGGATAAATAAATTTGCCTTTTGCATCAATCGTATTTTTAGAATCATAGGCGTTTTTAATTTCTTCATTAGTTCCAATTGCTAAAATTTTACCTCCGCTAATAGCCATCGCTGAAGCTATTCCGAATTCTTCATTGACGGTATAAATTTTAGCATCAGTGATAATAGTATCAGCGACTATTTTGTTTTTTTGATTACAAGAAATCATTAAAAAGACAGAAAGAAGTAGTGTAATTAGTTTCATATATTTAGAATTTAATAGTATTGACTCTTAGATTAAGTTATTTCTTCGATAGTGTATTTTGTAGTATTTATTTCGAAAGTAAAACCTACTCGATTTCCTATTAATTTACTTCCTAATGGAGATTGTGGCGAAAGCGCAATAATATTTATTCCCTCGATATTTATTTTAGGTAACGCCACGCTTAAGTACAACAAAATACCGTTTGCTTTTACTAAACTTCCCACAATAATGGTTTGTGCAACTGAATCCAAATCTATTTTATCCAAAATAACTTTTTGATCTATTACTTCTCTCAATTTACGATTGAGCTTTTCTTGTTCAATGTGCATCATCGATAAGGCAGTTTCATGTTTGTCGCCTGCTGAGCCTTTAGCATCATTCTTCGAATCCTCAGTAAGTGCTGCAATCATATCTTTAAAAACATCAATTTTATCTTGAAGTAATTGAAGATAATAGCGATGTGTTTTTTGCTTAAAAGTCATATTTTTTTTTAATTTTAATCGATGCTCAAAAGGTAATGTTGCTACTCCTGAGTCTCAATAAGTATTTAATTAAAGCTAGTAATTAACAAATCTAAACTAAATTTATCGCGTCAGATTATTTTTTAAGCACACTTTTTACTTTTCTATGAAAGTATAGATGAAATTTTTAACTTTACCGATAAAAAACAAATAATACCCTTTTAATAACAAACAAAAACTATGAAAAAATCCACTGTTTTTATCACAGGTATCTGTGCCTTTATGATGCTTATATCATTAGACGCGACTGCTCAAAAATTTCCAGCTCTTGATAAAAGTCCGTTAGATGCTGCCTGGTATCCTAATGATTATAAAGATTCAAATAAACTTGCACGTATCATTTATAGCAGACCTCAATTAAATGGAAGAGGCTTAGGTGAGGTAGTACCCCAAGGAAAAATCTGGAGAACTGGTGCAAATGAAGCTTGTGAACTAAGTCTATACACTGATATGTTTTTAGGCAAAACAAAATTAGATGCTGGTATTTATACTCTGTATACCATCGCTAATGAAAATGAATGTGTGATCATTATTAATAAAGACAGAAATGTATGGGGTGCCTATACTTATAACGAAAAGAATGACGTTGCAAGGATTACAGTACCATTAACTGCGGCTGATGACTATTTAGAGGCTCTTTCAATGGTTTTTACTAAGGCTGATAATGGAATTGTATTAAATGTAGGATGGGATAAGGCAAGACTTGCTATTCCTTTTACAAAATAAAAATACTAATAAATCTAAAAATAAACAGGCTAGTCGAGAGAATAGCCTGTTTTTTTTATATTTAATTACTTATGTTACTTACTTTAAAAATCAAATTTATAATTAGCACCTAATACTAATTGAAAACTCTGAACTGGATAATTAAGCCATTTTTGATATCCATTACCTGTCATGTTATTAGCTCTTACAAATGCAGTAAGCCTATCGTTATAATTATACCCAAGATTCGCGTTTACATCAAAATAGGATTTTAAAATAGTGGGGTTTGAACTTGGCGCCACTATATAATTAATATTTGTGTTGGTTTGATAATCTTTTCTTTCACCTACGTAAAAAACAGCAGCTCCAGCAAACCATTTTTCAGTTATCGTAACGTCAAGACTTGAATTTAATTTTAAAGCAGGCATATTCCATGCTTCGTTTTCTTTATCAGTTCCAAAAGTACTAAAACTACCATTTACGCCAAAGGTTACATAATCTGAAAAATCAGCTTTTAACTCTGCATAAAAATTTAAAGTGCTCACATTATCATAAACCACTTGAAACGAGTTTCCAAAAGAGTAATTTTCATTTGTATTGTTTTCAGAATAATTATTGGCTCTAAATAAAGCTTTGTTTCTCTCATTTATAAAAGATCCTTTCACATTATAACTTACTGTATTGGTCAGTTTTCCCTTTAATCCTGCAAAGACATCAAATTGTTGATCTGTAGGTTTTATATTTAAAGTTGGTGATAAAAACGGATTTGTATCTACAAAATCTTGATATGAATTTTGTTTTAAATCTCCCTCGGCTCCACCGTAGAAAATCATCAAATCTCCAACAACTTTATAGGAAGCATTGAATTTTGGATAAACAAATAATTTATTACTGCTATCTTGATTGTCCATACTATAGAATATAGATGCACCTATATTCAAGGTCCAATCTTCTTTTAACATCACAAAACTAGGAGAAATACCAAAGTTGGTTAAGCCATATTTTAAATTTTGTGTGTTAAAAATATAATTCTTTTCAAAATTTCCTCCTATATAATCTACTGTTAAATCTGTCTTGACAGCACTTTCCATAACGTCAAATTCTATAGTTGGTTTAGCAAAAAATCTATTTTCTGATGAGTTAAATCCATCTGCAAAATGACTGTATTTTAAACTCATTTTATTTAAAATACTTTCATTAAAAGCGATATTCCCATCTAATGACACTCTATTATATGACTGCTGAGGATTGATGCCACTTAGTAAAGTTCTTTTTTCCTGAGGTGTAAGTATGTTGCCGAAATCACTTGGCAATCCATACCAATTATAAATTTGGTTTTGTAAACCTAAATCTAAATTCCAAGAAACGTTTTTACCGTTTGATCCGTAAATTAAATCAAGAGAAGTGTCATAGAAGCGGTCTTCTAAAGCAACTTCTTTAATTCCACCTTGCGAGGAATGGTGACGAAACATTCCACCTAAATAATCGGTATCATTTAAATCATGATTTACAAATAATTCACCTATAAAAGTTCCATAATTCCCAAGACCTGCAGTAGCATAATTTTTGAATAATAGTGCCTGCTTTTCTTTCTCGACTCCTTCGGCTTTACCTTTGGAAGGCGTAAAAGTGGAAGCTACAGGAAAAGAAAAAATGGTATATTTAATCACTTCTTTTTTTGTGTTTCCTTCATCGTCTAACTCGGCAACTTCTTTAATTTTGGAAGCATCCGAGATTTTTGGAGTATAGGGCTTAACAACATTTACCGTCTCATTTCCTATTTGTTTTTTGTCTTGTGCAAAGGAAAGCTGAAAAACTAATAAAAATAGTATCCCAAAACTTATTTTAGCAACGGGTGAGAATATTGATAAAGCTAAATCCTTATTTTGTGCTGCTTTTATTTTAAAATCTTTAAATATCATGTTTTATTTTTTTAACTTTTTAAATCTAATACGTTTCTTTGTTTTTAAACTTCCCATTCACCTTGTGCGATATACTTTGTTTTTCCACCAATAGTAATATCAAAATCATTTTCTTTATCGATACCCTTAAAATAAATCTGTGAAGATCTATTGATAAAATCACCTTGATAATTGATCATCTCGATTTCAGTAGCATGATATTTTAAAAGATAGGCTTGCAAACAACAACTGGCGCTTCCTGTTGCGGCATCTTCAATAAGTTGATCATTCTCTATACAAAACATTCTACTGCTTAGTTTTTCATCCTCTAGACAGAAAAAATAAAAAGCTCTGTGATTTGTTTGGCAATTTGCCTTGAGCCACTCGTCCATTTTAACTAGCTCTAAAGATAATTTTTCCAGTGCTTCTTTGTTTATAATGGGAACAATAACAAATGCACTTCCGGTACTTACCTCTTGGATAGGGAATACTTTACTAAAATCATTAGAAAGCAAATTAGTGAATAATAAAAAATCTGTTATTGAGTAAGTCTTTAAAAATTCTGGTTGAGCTGATTTTAGCCATACCATTTCTTCTTTTTGACGAACAGGAATAGGTCCAACTGGAAGCAGCAATATCAATTCTTGCGGTTTATTTTTTAATATTTTATTCATTAATAACCAAGAAGTCCCTATAATAGGATGACCAGCAAATTGCATTTCATGCTGCGGCGTAAAAATCCTAACCCTGACTATATTACATTGAGGGTCGATAGCAGTTATAAATGTACTTTCGGCAAAATTAATTTCACGCGCAATTGTTAGCATTTGTGCGTCGCTTAAATTTTCAGCATTTAAAAAAACAGCTAATTGATTGCCCGAGTATTTCTGTTCAGCAAAAACATCTACTATATAAAAAGGTATTGTCATTTGATTATTTTTCAGCGTTACTTTATTAAAAAATAAGATTGATTCCTTTATTTTGTTATCGATGAATTTGTTTTAGATTCTTCGGTTTTTATTTTATCCAACGTTGTTTTAGCATCTGAAACTACTTCAGGATAATCTGTAAAATTTTTAATTACATTTTCTAAAATATAAGTTGCCTGAAAACTGTCTTTCAATCCGTAGAAGTTTTTAGCCATCAACACTAATCCTTTGGCTCCAAAATATTTATAACTTGAATAATTTTTAGCTAGTTTTTGAACCGCAGTATTTGATAACTCGTATTTATTTTCTTTATTTTTAAAATAAGCATCATAATACAAAGCTTCAGCTGCTAATTCACCTTTAGCGATCGTCATTACTTTGGCGTAAGCTAATTTGGCTTTAGCCTCATCACCCGTTTCTATTGCTGCTCTTGCAATAATAATTTGAGCATCGCTTTGTACTTTATCATCTGTTTTAGGGTTTGCCAAAACTTTCTCAGCATATAAAACTGAGTTTTGATAATCTTTGTTCTCATAATACAACTTCATCAAATTAGATTGAGCATAGGTTTTATTCTCGGCAACATCAGCTTCGTTTTCTAAACGTAATAAAACAGTTGTCGCTTTATCCGTTTGTTTACTTTTTAGAAATATTTGAGATAATCTTGATAATGATTGTTCTGTGAATTCACTTCTTGATTGCCCTATCACAAATTCATAATGTGGAATCGATTTATTTTCAGAACCTTCCGAAAAATAAGATTGTGCTAGGTAATAATTAGCTTTTAAAGAATGTATGCCACGGGGAAATTGACTTACATAACTATTTAATCCAGCAATTGCCTGCTTTGTATTGTTTTGTTGAAATTGTTTTTCAGCAGCTTCATAAGTATCATTTTCTAGTTCAACATCAGTAACTGCAACAAAATCTAAAGTGCGCACCCAGCTTGCATACTCATCTACGCGACCACCGTCTACATATATTAACCGCGCTGTTGCCACTGCTTCTAAAGCTTCAGGAGTACGAGGATAATCAGCGGCAACTTTTTTAAATTTTAATAAAGCCTGTTCACTTTTATCCGTATTATAATATATTAATCCTTGACGCAAAACAGCTCTGGAAGTAAACAAACTTTTCTTAAACTCAACATTTAAACGCTCATAGGTTTTGATTGCTAAATCATTTTTATTGCCAGCAACATACGTATTGGCTAATTCAAAAAGGGCATCATCTTTATATTCTGATTTTGGAAAAGACTGAATAAATGTATTCAATTCTTCTATTTTTTTATCCGTTTTAGACATAAAGCCATAAGAAATTGCTTTTTGGAAATAGGCATAATCTGCGTCTAAACTTTTAGATTCTATCACCTTATTATAGGCATCGATTGCTTGACTGTATTTTGAAGTTACAAAACGACAATCTGCTAAACGTAAAAAAGAATCATTTAAACGCTTTTTATCAGCAGTTCCTTTTTCTATTTGACTTTGAAAATAATTACCTGCTTGATCATAATCCTTCAGTTTAAAATACGAATAAGCAATATTATAATTGTAGTTTTTATACTCTGGTGTTTTAGAGGCTTGGCTTGAACCTGCAAATTGCTTAAAACTTAATAGTGCCTCTCTAAAATCATCCATGACATATTCTATTTCCCCTTTCCAGAAAAGGGCTCTACTGGTAAATACAGGATCTTTTTGCTCAATGCTAGCTTTAGTAAACATCTTTAGTGCATCAGCATATTTTGTGTCTGTGTATAGTTCTAATCCTCTATAAAAAAGCACTTTTTGATACGCTAGTTTGTTCTCTGCTGATTTATTTTTTTCCAATAAAACTAAAGCTTCCTTGTAATTTTTAGAAGAAATATAGGAATCAATAACTAATTTTTCAATCTCTGACCGGTTTACATTATTGGGATATTTATTTAAAAAACTTTGTAAAATAGCGGGTACACTTTGATAAGAATTTCCTAACTCATAACTTAATTTAGCATAATTTAAACTAGCATCCTCTTGAATAGCCAAATCAAAATCCATTTCAGAAGCGTTTTTAAAAGCATTTAGTGCCTCCTGTTTCTTATTGCTGTTTAAATAACTCTCACCTAAATGGTAATAGGCATTTTGAGCAACAAAATCCTTACCGCCAACAATTTTATTAAATTGCGAAATTGCATTTTCGAAGTCTTTTTGTTTATAATAGGCATACCCTAACTGGTAATAATCGGTATTATTCCACCTGCCCTTTTTTCCTTTATAGGCTACCAAAAAAGGTATTGCCGTATCGTACTTTTTTAAATTAAAATAGCTTTCACCAATAATTTTATTTAATTCTGATTTCTCTAAAGGGTTGGATTTCGCCATTGCTTTTTGACCTAAATCAATTGCTTTTTCAAAATTACCTAATTTAAAATTCATGTCTGCTTGATAGTAGGAAAGCTTCTCTTTATATTTTTCCTCACCAGAAACTTCGTCAAAATACTTTGTAGCTTGCTTATAATCATCGCCTTCATAAGCCATAAAACCTAAATAATATTTGGCTTGCGATCCGTATTCAGCAGAATTTACGACTTTATTTAAGTACGTTGTGGCTTCTTTTTTATTTTTAGCATTATAAAAACTATAGCCTTTTTGGAAATTAAATTTCTCCTGATCATTTCGGCTTAAACTACCTTCATCCACTTTATCAAACCATTGCATTGCCTGAGGATAATTACCTTGCTTAAAGTGATATTGTGCCACTTCAATATACGCCTGATTTTGCTTCACGCTCGTTGGATAATCAGTAACAAACTGCTCCATTAACTCATCTGCATTCGCTTGATCGATGCGAATAGCACAATTAGCAACATAATACGCACAATCTGATTTTAATTCTTCAGTAGTTGCGGTTTGCTTTACTTTGTTAAAAATGAGTTGCGCTGACGCATACTGTTGCCCTTTAAATAGCGAAACCGCCTTATCAAATTCTTTTAAATCGTGTGTGTAAATAGCTGATTTCTGAGCAAAAACTGCAGTTGTCATTATAAAAAAAGAAAAAAAGTAGATCCAAGAAAATTTATTCATTATAATTTAATTTTTGATAATTCAAATATATCATATTCCGCAGTCTATAACGAATCAAAAATAGATTTTATTGTAAAAGTTACTAAGCATAAAATTTTTAGATTTTATTAAAATGTAGTATTCATAGAATTAGTAATTTAATTATCAAATTGTATTCTACAATTTATTATTCTACTCCATACAGTAGAATTTATTTTGAATACAACCGTTATCTTATTACTTTTACCCCTCAAACAAAAGCTAATTATGTCACAATCTGTCTTATCCTTAAAAAATGTAACTATTTATCAAGAGCAAAAATCTATACTTTCGGAGGTTAACTTGGAGGTAAATCAAGGAGAATTTATTTATATCATAGGAAAAACAGGATCTGGAAAAAGCAGCTTAATGAAAACACTTTATGCTGATTTGCCTTTGACTGATGGTGAGGGAAGCGTAGTTGGGTTTGATCTAGGTACATTAAAAGAAAATGATATTCCGTTTTTGAGAAGAAAGATAGGGATTGTTTTTCAAGATTTTAAATTACTTCCAGACCGATCTATAGATGAGAATATGCTATTTGTACTTAAAGCAACTGGCTGGACAGACAATATAGAAATGCAAATCAGAATTGATGAAGTATTAAACAAAGTGGGCATGAAAGACTTTGGTAAAAAAATGCCTCATCAACTGTCAGGAGGGGAACAACAAAGAGTTGCCATTGCAAGAGCGCTACTTAATGATCCTGAATTAATATTGGCTGATGAACCTACAGGAAATTTAGATCCGCAAACTAGTGTGGAATTATTAGAAGTTTTAAAAAAAATTAATGCAAATGGCCGAACAATAATTATGGCGACTCATGATTATGCATTATTGATGAAATTCCCTTTCAAGACTTTGAAATGTGAGGATTCTAAAATTTTTGAAGTGGTACAACAAAGAGCGGTTTAATGCTATCTATTTTAATTACGATTTATAATTACAATCTTTTACCACTTGTAGAAGAACTTCATCGTGAATGTTTGAAATTAGGTATTGTTTTTGAAATTTTAGCCCAAGATGACGCATCAAATTCAATTTATAATATAAAAAATGAAGAGATCAATTTACTATCTCATTGCAGCTATGTAACGTTAAATAAAAATGTTGGTTATCGCGAAAATAAAAACATTTTAGTGAGTAAGTCAAAATATGACAATTTGTTAATTCTTGATGGTGACTGCATTTTACCCAATACTAATTTTATCAAAAATTATATTGAACAAATTACCAGTTACGAAGTAGTTTATGGAGGTAGAATTCATACAAATAGCGCGCCCTCAAACAACCAATTACTTCGCTGGAAATACGGCAAGTTTATGGAAGATCAAACCGTAGCACAAAGAGAAAAAAATCCTTATGGTGCTACGTTGTTCAACAATACTTTGATAAAAAAATCGGTTTTTAATGCTATAAAGTTTGATATTTCTTTTAAGAAATATGGTAATGACGACACCTTATTCTCTTTTGAATTACAAAAGCTAAAGGTTACCGTTAAACATATTGAAAATCCTGTTCAACATGATGATATTGACACTAACTTAGTTTATCTACAGAAAACAAAACATTCCCTTGAAAATCTAAAATTACTGTATCAAAAGAATCTGATACCTACCAATTATAGTAAAATGTTGCGATTAACATCTAAGCTTCATCGCTATAAAATAACTTATCCATTGAGTGCTTTTCATAGCCTTTTTAAAAATATGATGGAATATAATTTAAAAGGCAATACTCCATCATTGTTTGTCTTTAATATGTTTAGATTGAGCTATTTTAGTAAATTATATATTCAATGAAAGTTCTATTAGTCAATAATTTTTTAAACAATTCGCTCGGCGGAGTTGAGAATTATTTGGAAGCTTTAGTTTTGTATGCTAAAGAAAATAAAACTAATATCATATTTAAATGGTTTGGAGTTGCGGAGAAAAAAACAAAAATTTATCAGAAATTTTATAATGCGCAAACAACAGAAGCAATAATAAAAGAAATCGAGACATTCCAACCTGATCTTATTCATTGTTTTAGCATTGGCGCGACCGTAACGCCACAATTTATGAGCTATGCAAAGAGAAAATCAATACCAATTATACAATCTTTTAGAGATTATTACTATATCTGTCCTAAAGGTTCTATGTTAGATGTTAAAGGAAAAACAATACAGGAACACAAAAGCTTTATAGATTGCATGCTGCATCATCATCCAAAAAAAAACTTGCTTTATGATAGTTTACTTTATTACAAACAAAGCTTTCATAAAAAAATAATAAAAGAAAATATTAGCTATTTCCTTACTCCGTCTAACAATTTAACAAAACTCATAAAACATACTTTTAACGTAGGGGGTGAAACACTACCCAATCCCGTACTGATTTCAAATTTGCTTTTGGAGCAAAATGAATCTAATTATTTACTATTCGTAGGTAGACTCGAACCAGAAAAAGGAGTGTTGACTTTACTAAAAGCTTTTCAAAAAATTCTAAAAAAATTTCCTGACGAGCAACTAAAAATAGTAGGCTCGGGAAGCATTCAAAATGAATTAGAAAAATTTGTTGCTTATAATAAAATTGAAAATGTTTGTTTTTTAGGAAGTAAAAATCGCGAAGAATTAATGTATTTATATGCTGCTGCAAAATTTACTATCGTCCCTAGCGAATTTTTAGAATCTTATGGAAATGTAATTTTAGAAAGTTTTGCTTTTAAAAAAACAGTTATTATTAGTAACTTATTAGGAATTCAGGACGAAATAATAAGAAGTAAAAGTGGTTTAGTATTTCCTTATGGAGATGTCGAAAAATTACAAGAAGCCATTGAAAAATTGCTCACTAACCCTGAATTTAAAAAAGAATTAGAAGTCAATGCTTCTTCTTATATAAAAGAATTAACTTTTCAAAAGCACTTTCAAAAGCTTGAAATAATATACAACAGAGTTTTAAAAAGCAATAAAACTATTTCTTAGAACGTAAAAAGGCATTAAAATCACGGATATAATCGCTTTCTTCATAAACAGCAGAGGCAATTACTAAACACACACTTCCTGACGAAAAATTATTGAGCTCTCTCCAAATTCCTTCATTGATTAAAAGTCCTTCATACGGCTTATTCAAAGTAACTGTTTGTTGCTGCAAACCATTGTTCAAAATCACATCGAAACTTCCACTCAATGCAATAAGAAACTCTTTTTGCTTTATATGTGAATGTCCTCCACGTTCAGCAGCACTAGGAATATCATATAAATAATACACTCTTTTAAATTCAAAAGGTAGTATATCATTTTCGATTACGGACAAATTTCCCCGAGTATCTTCAATTTTTGGAATTTGAATTAACGCTATATTCATTTTAATTTTTCTTGATATTCAATAAATCCAACCATTTTCTCGCTACTTTCTCATTAGAAAATTGAGCTATTGAAGCCTTACTATTTTCTTTGCACAAATTGTAAAGCTGATTGTCATTTTCAAATCTATTCAATGCTTGTTCAAGTGCTTTAAAATTTTGATTTTCAACTAGGAAGCCATTATACTCATTTTGTATTAGTTCGCTTGGTCCCGTTTCGCAGTCGAATGCAATTACAGGAATTCCAGCTGATAATGCCTCTAAAATCACCATGGGAAAACCTTCATATTTACTAGTTAAAACTAAATACTTTGCGTTTTTAATATGAGATAAAGCATCATTTTTAAAACCTAACAAATGAATAAAATCACTCATTTGCTTTTGTTCTATTTGCTTTTGTAACATCGCTTTTTCACTTCCTCCTCCCAAAATTACTAAATGAATTTCTTTGCTAGATAGAATTGATTTGGAATAAGTGTCAATTAATTTATCGAATTGTTTTAGTTCCACTAATCGCCCAACTGCAATGCAATATTGGAAAGGAAGGTGTGAATTATCACAATTTTCCTCAATAAAATTTATAGGGATTGAATTAGGAATCGCAACGCTGCCATTAAACTGAAATTGTCTATTTAAGATTTCTTTTAAAGTACTGGAAACGGTTACAATCTTATATGATTTTTTTAAAATTAAACTTGCGATCCAATCTTTTGACGTTAAATAAACTGCGACTCTACTGCTGTGAATGGTGTAAATAAATTTATTGCCAGCATACACATAATACATAAATAATAATTCCATCCACGGATTAAGACGATGGCGAAAATCTATTATAAAATCAAATTGGTTTGATTTTAAACAACTTTTTAATCGAAAATATTTCCGAAACTTTGAATAATTCCCTAGATTAACTAAAGTTCCAGAGTACGAATACTCGATTTCATTTTCTAAAACAATAACATAAACTTCACAATCTGACTCTTGCAATATATTTGAAACTGTACTAAAAACGCGCTCTAAACCTCCTCCAGCTAATTTATATCCAACAATTGCTATTTTAATTTTTTTGTATTGCTTTGCCACTGGTTATTATTATTTTCGTACCAAATATAAAAATCTTATCTCACATTATGCATAGCAGTCCATTAGTTACCGTTATTTGTCTATGCTTCAACCATGAGAAATTTGTCGTTGAAGCTTTAGAATCAGTATTGTTTCAAACGCATCAAAATGTAGAACTGATTATTGCTGACGACTTTAGTACAGATAATTCAGTACAAGTAATTGAACAATGGCTAAAAAAAAATCCAGAAATTAAATTTTTAGTAAATAAAAAAAATCTGGGCAATACAAAAACCTTTAACCAATGTTTAAAATTATCCAAAGGTGAATATATTATAGACTTAGCTGCCGACGATATTTTGAAACCAGATTGCATTGCAAGTCAACTAAGAGGTTTTGCAACAACCAAATATGAAAATATAGGTTTAATTTATGGAAATGCTGAATTAATTAACGAAAACGGCGGTTTTATCTCTTACTATTTCAAAACTGATGGCAATAAAAAAAGAATTCAATCGCAACCTACAGGTAACATTTACATTGGACTATTAAATGGCGATAATAATGTATGTTCTATAAGTTCATTAGTAAAGAGAGAAGTTTTTAAGAAATTAGACGGTTATGATGAAAACTTAGCTTATGAAGATTACGATTTATGGATTCGTGCTTCAAGAACGTATAATTTTGATTATATAGACGAGATTTTGATCCAGAAAAGAGTATTAAGTAATTCAATGTACACCTTATTATTTAAAAAAAATAACAGAAAAACCCAACAATTTAATTATTCAACTTACTTAATTTTAAAAAAAGTATATGTTTTAAATCAGAATAAAAGAGAATTTGTTGCAATGCTTAAAAGAATACATTTTGAGATGACAGTTGCCTTTAAAACTCGTGATTTTAATTTACTAAAAAAGTATATTATTATGGAATTAAATGTACGCTGGAAAATTATCAGATTTTGAATGATTAAATAATTATAAAATTTTAACTAGATATGGTATTATTTCTCGATAGCAATAAAATCAATTATTTGTACTTTATTATATTTTTCGCAGATAGTATTTTGTATTTTAGATATTTATTGGATTCAAAGTAACAATTTAATGCAGAATCTTTTTGCAACAATGCTAAACAAAATCCTCTTAAATACTAAAATTTCGTTTTCTAAGGGGATACCAATCAAAAGTCAAAGCTGATTTCAATTTTACTTAAAAAGCATTTTTATAAATTTGATTTTTTTTAAAATCTAGAAACGGCATTATAATAGATTCATTTTATAAAAATCTTGACTGTATATTGAGCAACCTAATTCTTGCTTTTGTTGCAATAGTCCAACGCTATATCCTTTTATATTATCATCATTTACAATCCCCATATCAAAAAATAATTTTCCGCTGTCTTTATAGTGATGAATCAAATTAATAAATAGATAATCGAGCGCACGCAAACGCTCGCCATTTTCAGTTGTGGCACCATACTGAGATTTTACTACGGTATCTGATATAAATAGCGTAATTCCAGCAACTATCTGATTTTCGTGATAAACAGAAAACTGTTTTAAATTGTCTGGGAAACTTTGCTTTAAGCTTACTATTTCTGATAAACTATGAACTGGAAAAGTATTATATTTTTTTAATAATCGAGGTTGTAAAACTAAATTCCAGAAAGAATCAAAATCTTGTTCCTCAATTATTTCTAAATCAAGTTCGTCAATTCTTCTGAAATGCTTTAGCTTACTTTTGGAAATGGTTAAAGGCTGTGAAAAGTCAATAGCCAAATTCATTTCTTTTCGATCTAAAAAAGCTCCCTTTTTTACCAAAAAAAATTCCGCCTCACTATTGCCAGTTATAAAATAAAAAGAGGGAATTGGTTTATAATAAAATGATCTACAATCATTACTAACAAGGAAATCAATAATATAATCGATAATAATACCTACCAATTCTCCATTAGTTTTTTTTGAATACACTAAACCTCCATACGTTAATCCCTGATGCGAATAAACGCTATCACCTACTCGATTTGCTGGCAAAACTGCAATTAGTTTTTGCTCGTCATAAACCATTAATGAAAAATCCTCAAAACGATCTTTATGATATTCCATAAAATCGCGATGAAATAAAAAAGTTGCGTTTTTGGCTTGACCAATAAAGGAATTCCAAATTTGATAATCACTGTGCTGATAAGGCCTAACCAAATAATTTTTCACACTCTGGATTTAAAGTTTGTGAAAGTAAGCATTTTTTATTTATTCTCTAAAGCAGGTAAATACCATTTGAATTTCACTGCCATTAAACGAACTGAAATGATCACTAACGATGTCGTCAGGTATAAGATATCATTATTTAAGTTGAATTTTCGAAGTAAAAAAAAGATGATACCGCCTAAAATACATATTGTAGCATAGATTTCTTTTCGAAAGATAACAGGAATTTCAGTACATAAAATGTCGCGAATAACGCCTCCAAAACAAGCCGTCATTGTTCCTAATGCAATACAAATAACGGGGTGAAGTCCAATGTTTATTCCTTTTTCAAGGCCAATTAACGTAAAAACACCCAGGCCTATAGTATCAAATAAAAATAGTGACGTTCGTAAACGGTCGAATTTTTTTCTAAAAATAATAGCTAAAACAAAACCCGTGCTAATTACATAAACATATTTTAAGTCCAGCATCCATCCTACAGGCGTTCTCCCAATTAACACATCACGCAAAGTTCCGCCACCTACAGCAGTCACAAATGCAATAATAAAAACGCCAAAAGGATCTAGCTTTTTATTCATAGCTGTCAGCGCGCCAGACATAGCAAAAGCCATTGTACCGATAATATCTAGTAATTGAAACATTTAAAGGAGGATTTTTAATTTCTTATAATTGCGCAAAAATAAAGAAAATAGATGGCAAATCATTGGGAAACTGTTGCAAATGCCGAATCTCTTAATGAGAATGAAATTTTCCAAACCTGCTATATAAACTGTAATTTGTATATGTATATTTGTAGCTATTAATTCAATAATTGTAAGTTTTGAAACAAATAACTTCAATACAAAATTCATTTGTCAAGTCGTTAGTCCAATTACAGGATAAAGCGAAAGCCCGCAGGCAAACAGGAACATTTTTAATAGAAGGAAAACGTGAAATTTCAATTGCGGTAAAAGGCGGTTATGATATAGAAATATTGTTGTTTTTCCCTGAAATATGTTCAGAAGCTGATGCACGTGCGTTGTCGCAAAATGCTGAAGTGATAGAAATCAATAAGGAAGTGTATCAAAAATTAGCGTATAGAGATACCACTGAAGGTATTTTGGCAGTAGCCAAAACAAAAATGCTACATTTATCTGATTTAAAATTGTCGATAAATCCATTGATTTTAATTGCAGAAGCTCCGGAAAAACCAGGAAATATTGGTGCATTATTAAGAACAGCTGATGCCGCCAATCTTGACGCAGTGATAATTGCCAATCCCAAAAGTGATTTATATAATCCTAATATCGTTCGCTCTAGTGTGGGTTGTTTATTTACAAACCAAATTGCAACGGGAACAACATCAGAGATTATTGCTTTTTTAAAAGAACAAAAGATTAATTTTTACTGTGCTACTTTGCAAAATTCAACTGGATATCATACACAAGATTACACTGGATCCACAGCATTAGTTGTAGGTACAGAAGCTACAGGTTTGACTGAAGAATGGCGCAAAGAAGCTACGCAAAATATTATTATACCGATGCAAGGAGAAATTGATTCCATGAATGTATCTGTTGCTGCGGCAATATTAATATACGAAGCCAAAAGACAAAGAGGGTTTTGATTTTAGATTTATGATCTCATATTGACGTTGCGCTAGCTTTAGGAATTGATTGCAGATTTCAAACTGTGGATTTTAGATATTTTAAGAAATATAGATTTAATTATAAATAACAAACTATGAAAAATTTAACAATAGCTTTTTTATTATTTTTTGTTGCTACTATTACAATTACGGCACAAATTAGTTCAACACAAGTAGATGAATTAGTTGAAAAAACGTTAAAAACATTTAATGTCCCTGGAATTGCCGTTGCAATTGTAAAAGATGGTAAAATTGTGCACGCTGAAGGATATGGTGTAAAATCGATTTTAACTAATGATAAAGTAGATGCAAATACACTTTTTGGAATAGCGTCAAACAGTAAAGCATTTACCAGTGCCGCACTTGCAATGCTTGTTGATGAAGGGAAAGTAAAATGGGATGATAAAGTCATAAAATATCTTCCAAATTTTAAAATGTATAATGAATACGTGACTAACGAGTTTACGATTCGCGATTTATTAACCCACCGTAGTGGTTTAGGTTTAGGTGCTGGAGATTTAATGATCTGGCCTGATGGAAGTGATTTTACAGCACAGGATATTGTTCAGAATTTGCAGTATTTAAAACCCGTTTCAGCTTTTAGAACACAGTATGATTATGATAATTTACTATATATTGTTGCTGGAGAAGTAATTCATAAAGCGAGTGGTTTGTCTTGGTGCGATTTTGTCGAACAACGTATTATGAAACCATTAGAAATGGACAATAGTGCAGCTTCTTATCTAAGATTAAAAGATTCTACAAATATTATTGCCCCTCACGTTCCTATTGACGGCAAACTAAAAGTTATCAAAAGATATCAAAACCAGCTATTCGATGCAGCAGCAGGGATTTACTCTAGTGTAAATGACTTAAGCAAATGGGTAATTATGCAAATGAATGATGGACAATATGGAAAAGAGAACAAGCAATTATTTTCTAAAAAGCAACATAATGAAATGTGGCAGTTACAAACCATAATCCCCGTTAATCCTAAGCCGCCGTACAACACACACTTTAGTGGTTATGGGTTGGGATGGTTTTTAAGTGATGTGAAAGGATATAAACAAGTTACTCATACAGGAGGATTAGAAGGTATTGTTACCCAAGTGACACTACTACCTGAATTAAATTTAGGAATTATAGTTTTGACTAATCAGCAATCAGGAGCAGCTTTCAGAGCCATTACTAACACCATTAAAGATAGTTATTTAGGAATACTATCAGAAGATTATATAGCCAATTATAGTGAAAGTCTTAAAGCAAATGAGGCATCGGCAGACAAAAAAACAGATGAAGTTTGGGCAACGGTAGCCAAAAACAAAAAAGAAAATAGAAAAATAGATTTTAAAACAATTGTTGGGATATATAAAGATAATTGGTTTGGGGATGTCGTGCTTTCACAGAAAAAAGGTAAATTATATTTTGCATCAAAACGTTCTCCGCAGCTTTCAGGAGAAGTGTTTTTTTACAAAGACAATAATTACGTAGTGAAATGGGACAACGCTTATTTCCATGCCGATGCTCATTTATTTTTTGAATGCGATGCGACTGGAAAAGCAGTTCGATTGACGATGAAAGCAATTTCTGAATTAACAGATTTTAGTTATGATTTCCATGACTTAGATTTTAAGTTATCATCCATGTAAAAGTTGTGTTTTTAAAATAGTATGATTTATTATACTGTTTTAAATAGTGTGTCTTATCAAGATTTTTTTTTCGATAGGTATAGTATTCAATGTGATTAAGTTAAGTGTAATAATTAAATAAAATTAATTTTTTCTCATTCCGACGGAATAGGAATCGGGGGTTTACCCAAACAGGCGAAGCATTCTTAACAAACAAAGATTCTTCCTTCGTCAGAATGACAAAGTTCTAGAGCTAAAAGTTTATCTTAATGACATTGAGGTAGCGGAAATCCTTTTTCACTATGAAGCGTAAGCGGAATAACAAAGAAAATTTAAACGGATTGTCTGATTTGCTGTGACGAAAGATTCCAAAACAAAACTTAAAAAATTTATAAAATTTAATCCCACTGTAAATCTCCTTGTGTATATGCTAAAAAAGCTCTATTTTTAATAAATGAACCGCGCCCTTATGACAGAAATTGATCTAGAAAAAGAAAATAAAGCAATTGCCCAGGAATATAAAGAGTTATTACGTATCAGTTATCAAACGCTAACGGATGAGGATAAAAAACTGATTCGTAAAGCATTTGATGTTGCCGTAGAGGGACATAAAGAACAACGTAGAAAATCAGGTGAAGCCTATATTTTCCATCCTATTGCTGTGGCAAAAATTGTGGCTTCAGAAATAGGTTTAGGTGCTACTTCGATTGCCGCTGCTTTACTTCATGATGTTGTTGAAGATACTCCAACGACGATTCACGACATCGAACGGATGTTCAATCCAAAAGTTGCTCAAATAGTAGAAGGATTAACAAAGATATCATTGGTGCAAAGAGATTTGAATATCTCGATGCAGGCGGAGAATTTCAGAAAAATGTTATTGACATTAAACGATGATGTGCGCGTTATTTTGATCAAGCTAGCTGACCGCTTGCATAATATGCAAACAATGGAATCAATGCGCGAGGACAAGCAGACAAAGATCGCTTCTGAAACGCTTTATATTTATGCACCTCTTGCACATCGACTCGGATTGTACAATATAAAAACAAAGCTGGAGGATTTAGGATTAAAATATACGGAGCCCTCTATTTATAACGAAATTGTAAGTAAATTAAAAGAAACTAAAGAAGAACAAGACGATTATATAAAATCAATTTCAGATGTAATAAAAAAATCGTTGGATGATGAGAATGTCGAATACATTATAAAAGGGCGTCCAAAATCAATTTATTCGATTCGAAGAAAAATGCAAACGCAAAATGTAAGCTTCGATGAAGTTTATGACAAATTTGCATTACGAATTGTATATAAATCAAATCCACACGAGGAAAAATTTATTGCCTGGAAGATTTATTCTATAGTTACTGATCATTATAGACCGAGTCCGAGTCGGTTACGTGATTGGATTTCCTCTCCAAAATCGACTGGCTACGAAGCCTTGCATATTACTGTGATGGGACCAAAAGGGCGCTGGGTTGAAGTACAAGTGCGAAGTGACCGTATGGATGAAATTGCAGAAAAAGGATATGCAGCACACTACAAATATAAAAACGGAGCTACTGAAGAAAGCGGTTTAGATGTTTGGCTTAATTTATTAAAAGAAGCACTAGAAAACTCTGAAACAAATGCAGTAGATTTTGTGGAAGACTTTAAAATGAATTTATATTCAAAAGAAATTTTTGTGTTTACACCGAAGGGAGAAATCAAATCATTACCAAAAGGCGCAACTTCTCTTGATTTTGCGTTTAGCATTCACTCAGAAATAGGCATTCGAACCAGAGGTACTCGTGTAAATGGTAAGTTAGTGCCATTAAATTTTGTGTTAAAAAGTGGCGACCAAATAGAAGTAATCACTTCTCAGCATCAAAAACCTACAATTAACTGGTTAGATTATGTTACCACTTCAAGAGCAAAGACCAAAATAAAAAACGTGCTCAATGAGAACACCAAAAAGATAGGTGAAGAAGGAAAAGAATTACTGACTCGAAAATTAAAGCATTTAAAAATTACATTAAGCGAGCAAGTAATTAACGAATTGGTTAATTTCTTTAAATTAAGAACGAGTTTAGATTTGTTTTATCGCGTAGGAATAGGTGCAATCGAAAATCAGCAGTTAAAGGATTACGCAGCACAAAAGAGCAATACCTTCATTAATTTTTTCAAAAATAAAATGAAGCGTTCTCCGAGCTCGCAACCTAATGGAGAAATTCAAAAAACCGCTGTAAGCAGTAATTATGATATGCTTGTTTTTGGAAAAGAACATGATAAGCTAGATTATAAATTGTCGCCTTGTTGTAATCCTATTCCTGGTGACGATGTTTTTGGTTTTGTTACTATAAGTGAAGGAATTAAAGTACATAAAAAAGATTGTCCAAATGCTATAGGAATGCAATCCAATTATGCTTATCGAATTATGTCAGCTAAGTGGATTGATTCAGCTCAGGAAGAATTCAAAGCAATTATCAACATAACCGGAATGGATGTTTTAGGATTAACAAACCAGTTAACAAAAGTTATTTCAAATAATATGCATGTAAATATCCAGAGTATTGCTTTAAGTACTGATGCCGGAATATTTCATGGGCAAGTAACTGTAGTTGTCCAAAATAATACCATTTTGAAAAAGATGATAAATAACATTAAAAAAATTGACGGAGTGGATAAAGTAACGCGCGAGTATAAAACTTAACTTTTTGCAGCTCAATTAATTTAGGCTTTTCCAAATAGAAAAGTAGCAAACTTGAAACTAATCAAACACGAAGCTTTAATCTTTAAACTAAAAAATTTATCTTTGCCAGTATATGACACTCATTTCCACAGATAACACGAAAAATCAAGAAATTGTAAAAAATGTTTTTACAAAATATCTTGAGAAAAAAGGACATCGTAAAACGCCTGAACGTTATGCAATCTTACAGGAAATTTACGATAGTGAAGAACATTTTGATGTAGAAAATCTTTATATCAAAATGAAAAATAAAAACTATCGCGTGAGTAGAGCAACGCTCTATAACACCATAGAACTTTTATTAGATTGCGCTTTAGTGCGTAAACACCAGTTTGGACAAAATCAAGCGCATTACGAAAAATCATATTTTGATAAGCAGCACGATCATATTATTATGACCGATACTGGTGAAGTAATTGAATTTTGCGATCCTCGAATACAAACTATCAAAAAAACAATAGAAGAAATTTTCGATATAGAAATAACAAATCACTCATTATATCTATATGGAATAAAGAAACAAAAAGACAACCCGGAGCAAAGTAGTTCCGATATATAACAATTAACTGCAAATAACACATAGAATGACCGTAGATTTATTACTAGGATTACAATGGGGAGATGAAGGAAAAGGTAAAATTGTTGATGTACTTACTTCAAAATATGATATTATTGCTCGATTTCAAGGAGGACCAAATGCAGGACACACTTTAGAATTTGACGGCATAAAACACGTACTTAGAACCATTCCTTCTGGAATTTTTCACGGAAACAACATCAATATTATTGGTAATGGAGTTGTCATTGATCCTGTTGTTTTTAAAGGTGAAATTGATGGATTAGCGAAGTTTAACTTAGATTTAAAATCAAAGTTAATCATTTCCCGAAAAGCACATTTAATTTTACCAACGCATAGACTATTAGATGCAGCATCAGAAGTTTCAAAAGGTAAAGCTAAAATTGGATCGACTTTGAAAGGAATTGGACCAACATATATGGATAAAACAGGACGAAACGGAATTCGTGTTGGAGATATTGAATTAGAAGATTTTGCGGATCGTTACAGAGCATTAGCTGATAAGCATGAAGCGATGATCGCATTTTATGATGTTGATGTTCAATATAATTTACCAGAACTAGAAAAAGAATTTTTTGACGCTATTGAAGATTTAAAAAAATTAGATTTTATTGATAGCGAAGAGTACTTACATCAAGCTCAAAAATCAGGAAAGTCAATTTTATGTGAAGGTGCTCAAGGTTCTTTACTTGATGTTGATTTTGGAACATATCCATTTGTTACCTCATCTAATACTACAGCAGCAGGCGCTTGCACTGGTTTAGGGATTGCTCCAAATAAAATTAAAGAAGTTTACGGAATTTTTAAAGCTTATGTTACACGTGTAGGCAGCGGGCCTTTTCCAACAGAACTTTTTGATGAAGATGGCGCAACAATGGCGCGCGTGGGAAATGAATTTGGATCTGTAACAGGAAGACAAAGACGTTGCGGTTGGTTAGACTTAGTAGCACTTAAATATGCTGTTCAAGTTAATGGTGTTACTCAATTAATGATGATGAAAGGTGACGTTCTTTCGGGATTTGAGACACTTAAAGTTTGTACGGAGTACAATTACAAAGGAGAAAAAATTTCTCATTTCCCTTATAATATCAATCCTGAGAATGTAACTCCCGTTTATCAGGATTTTAAAGGATGGAAACAAGATTTAACAGGTATGACCACTTATGACGAATTACCTATTGAATTGAAACAGTATATCGAATTTATTGAAAAAGAAGTTGAAGTACCTATTAAAATTGTTTCTGTAGGGCCGGATAGAAAGCAAACTATTCTTAAATAAAAATACGTAACGCTCTGAAAAAAACTCAGAGCGTTTTTTATTTAGCTTTTATACTGAAATGCCAGGTTCATTATGATTTGAAAAATTAAATAGTTGAAGCTAGACCAAAGCACAAAGACAGAGTAACTGCAAATTGAGTTTAACAAAAATATAAGTGGCTTAATTTCCTTGGCCTATTGGCAATTTCAAGTTTCATCACAAATGCTGACTATAACTAATATAAAGTAGATTATTGAATTTTTAATTCAATAATTTATGCTAGTCAAAAATATTTACGACTAATAGTATTACAAAAATAATTCGTGATAGTTTCTAAAACATTTCGCCCAAATATTTCTAAAATATCTCCTTAATAATAATTAGGCAATGAAAAGGCAATTTGTAAAATTTAGTCAATAATTCTATGTAATTGCAGTTGTTTGCATTCTATGTATGTCAATTTAAATTCGAAAGGATTTATTGTTTTTTAAAGATTTTCTAATTTTAACGATAGTAGGAGTTTAAATAAATTTAGTTTGAGATGTTAATTATTTAATTACTGTAATATAGTGATAGTAAACCTTTTTAGTATTTAACATACTGCATATAAGTTTTTGAAATATATTTTCCTTCTTGAATTCAATTAATAAATGCGGTTATTAATGTACTTCATGTTATTCTAAATAGGATGCATATAAACCCAAGAAAAAACATTTGATAACTAAGAATTTAGGTTATAAATAGAATGTCACTTTTTTATGGATTTGCTTTTTTACTTATTAAATTGTTTAAAATCAACCTTTTTTTTAACATAGTATACAAGTGCATTTTCTGTTTTTATAGATGTAAATCCAGTAATATATTTATCAAATTTTTAAAACCTTTTGAGGTTTTATCTCCTTCGATATTATTTTTTTATAACTCCATATACTATGATAGTTCTAATTTACAGTAGATACTTTCAATAATAATACAAATTTAAATCATTTAGAAAATAAAAATATTAGTTTTTATTAAATTGATGTTTAGCCTTTGGATTAATACAAATTGCAATAATGTATGACTACTACCTCAATTGGCGAAAGATTCTAGCCAATTCAATTTTATGATGATCACTCTCATAAAATTTATACTATCACTACCTAATAAATTAAAATTTGAATAATGGAGTGTGCTTCTAAACTGTTTGCGTTAGAGATTAATATTAATGCTCATATTTTGTTTAGACAAGAGCTATTTCTTGGTTTTCTATAGTATCGCACATCTTGTTGTTTTGATGACATAATTAGTTAACAACACGTTGGTTTATGGATTAAGAAATTATTAAACACCTATAAAATTTCAAAGAAAAGTGCTGATTTAATTACGATAAAATTTATTGTGCAAAAATCACAATATAGAAAAAGAAAAATTGTCGAACATAAGACAATAATCATCGAAATTGTTATTTATAGTCACAAAAAAAAATTACTTTTGCACGAAAATAACTAAACAAATATGCCTACGATGATGAGAGAAATTAGTCCTAAAACTAATCTTGTATTATTTTCTATTTTAAGTATTCTATTATTTTCCTGTGTCCGAGATGAGGAAATAAACAACATTCAAAATTATTCAAATTTCGATTTTAAAACTACTAAAGAAATTAAGGTTTCTGTATCGACTTTAAATTCAGAAAACAAACCTATGGGAGGTGTACCTGTAGAAATTTACACTCAAAACCCTTTAACAGCTGAAGGTCTACTTAAAGAAAACAGCAGTGATTTTTTAGCATTTAAAGGAATTAGTTCTAATGCAGGTCTATTGAATTGCGAAATTGCACCTGAAACTTTTACAGATAGCTTGAGTATTTTAGTGAATCATATTGGTTTCCCTTCATTAAAACAGATAAAAATAGATTCTAAGGATATTAATGTAGTAGTTGGTGGGTCATTTAGTCAAAACACTAATAAATCTAGTCGCACTTCAAAAACCTCCCCAACAGCCGATATACCTAATCCTATAAAAATGAGCGGCTACTATGTACTTGGTTCTTGGGATAACCAGGGAAAACCAAATTACTTATTGGGCAAAGATGACATTATAAGCAATGACTTTTTAGCAGATGTAAATACTTCTTTACCTGAATACAAAAAACTTCCAGATTCTCATCCTGAATATTTAAATTCTAGTGATAATGGAAATATTGAACTTGTCGAAGATGCAGAGGTTTGGATTACATTTGTACACGAAGGTGCTGGGTATAAAAATGCACTTGGATACTACACTCATAAAAATGACAATCCTCCAGCGAGTCAAAATTTAATTGCAGATCCAACCATTATTTTTCCAAATGTTTCTTACAATGGGTCTGGTGGGTCTCTACGTTCTGGCAACAAAGTGCAATTACTCTATTTAGATCCTTTAACAAATAAATATACTAAAAGATTTCCTGCTGGAACTACAGTAGCTTGGTTTTTTATTGCTAATAGCTTTAATTCAACTACAACTTCAATTGGTTCAGGTATTGGAAAATTATATTCTGACAAACATTTTAATCCCGAAACCAATATTGATAAGAAAAAACACAATGTAGTTTTAAAAGATACTAAACGTCAACTTTTATTAATAGGTTTTGAAGACGTTAATCGCGAAAAAAATTCAGACGAAGATTTTAATGATGCCATTTTTTATGCTAGTATTTCTCCCTTCACTGCCGCTAAAACTGATCAAATAAAACCCATCGATACACCAAAGGATTCTGATGGCGATGGCGTAGGTGATTCACTTGATGAATATCCAAATGATCGTACAAAAGCGTTTAATAATTATTTTCCTTCCAAAAATAATGTCGGAACACTTGCCTATGAAGATTTATGGCCTTATAAAGGTGACTATGATTTCAACGATTTAGTTATTGATTATAATTTTAATCAAGTAACAAATGCCGATAATAAAATAGTAGAAATAAATGCGGCAATGACCGTTAGAGCTATAGGAGCTTCTTTGAGAAATGCATTTTCGTTACAATTTAACACATCTTCAAGCAATATAAAATCAGTTATTGGACAAAGCTTAAGTAATGGTATATTTGTATTAAATTCAAATGGAACGGAAAAAAATCAATCAAAAGCAGTCGTTCCTGTTTTTGATGATTCTTTTAAAATAATGAATAATAATGGCTCTATTGTAAATACTTATATAGGTGGTGCCTACTTTACTCCTAAAACAATCAACGTGAAAATAGAGTTTAAAACACCAATTTTATTAAGCAGTTTTGGAACAGCTCCTTACAATCCATTTATTGTAGTAGGTGGTATTCGTGGAAAAGAAATACATCTGCCAGCGAGTGAACCAACTGATTTGGCTGATAAATCTATATTTGGGACTGGAGATGATAACAGTAATTTGGCTGCTCAAAAATATTATATGTCTGATAACAATTTACCTTGGGCAATAAATATTCCTGTCCAGTTCGCTTATCCCGCAGAAAAACAAGATATAACAAAAGCTTTTACAATGTTCAATAAATGGTCAGAAAGTAAGGGTTCCACCTTTATGGATTGGTATTTAGACAAAACTGGATACAGAGATAACTCTAAAATATACAAAAAATAAAAGTAAAAATAAAAATCCTAACAGACTCGCAAAACTGTTAGGATTTTATTTTTAAAATAGCTTTTAGTAAAGACTATTTTTTTTAAAGTATATAATAAGGAATATTCGAAATATTGGCAATCAAAATAGTACTTAAAGCATTACGTATAGTAAGCCCAAGACGAAAGTGTTATAAGCAACAAGGAAATGATTTTTTAATCGAAAAAAGGAATAAAATTTATGACATTCATCTCTGTAAAAAAATAATTTTTACGTACAAATCTATTAACTAGTAATTGTTTTGTGCTGTTAAAACTTCAAAAAGATATCCCTATAATTTTTGACGGAATAGCAACTAGGAATGCCGGAATCTTAATGGATCCAAACTCTTTTTTAGATCTGATTTATAGAGATCTTTCCGTTTGTGCTTGGGTTTGTAAATACGATAAAAATGACAAAGATGCGGTGCTCACAGCCAATGCTTTTCTAATAATACCAACAATGACAACTGGACTCCACATTAAAAAACCTATATCTTAAATCCTGAATTTTTTAAAAATATTTGCACACAGTAAAATGAAAAACCCTATTATAAAAATACAAAAAACCGAACTTCTCTCTGACAATTGGTATACTTTGAGTAAAGTGATTTTTGATTATCAAAAGAAAGATAACTCATGGATTACTCACAAGCGAGAAGTATATGATCGAGGAAATGGCGCAGCTATTTTGCTTTACAACTTATCGAAAAAGATTGTTATATTAACACGACAATTTAGACTGCCAAGTTATCTTAACGGGAATCGGACAGGAATGATGATCGAAGTTTGTGCAGGATTATTAGATCAAGATCATCCCGAAGAATGTATAATTAGAGAAACGGAAGAAGAAACAGGATATAGAATTTCAAAAGTGGAAAAAATAATGGAAACTTTTATGTCACCTGGAGCAGTAACTGAGATTTTACATTTGTTCGTTGGAGAATATAATGAATCCATGAAAGTCAGTAATGGTGGTGGTTTAGAATCAGAACAAGAAAACATTGATGTTTTAGAAATGCCCTACAATGAAGCATACAATATGATCGCATCTGGCGAGATTAAAGATGCTAAAACCGTTATTTTATTGCAGTATGCTAAAATAAAGTTAGACTTATAAATAATTTATATTTCAAAAAAAGTACGATTAGCCATTTGCTTTTGGCATTTTATAGTCGATAAATGTAGATTAGTATCATACAAAATTTTATCGTTGAATTACATTTTTTGTCATTTTGCCTAGTATCCTTAGTTTTGAATTATATGATTTATTTGAACTTTTCGATGTCTAAGCTAGTTATTTTAAAGAAAAAGAAATCTTTGTTTTTTACATAATTCTGTTGTAATGAGATTGCATGTCCTATTCTATAGCAATCTAATGCCCCTTTTATGGAACAATAGGAACATTTATTTCTATTTAATCCTCTATTTATGTGAAATGCAAGAAATACATTTCATTAACTTAAAATTTGTAAAATCAATACTTCTATACTTTACAAAATATTTCAGCAATTTTTAATTTTGAAAAACAATCTTTTATTAATTCTTAGATTCACTAAAAGACATTCTCCTTTAGACTTTAAAAATATGATTTTACAGAAAAGTGCCTTAATTGCATATAGGTCAATAAAAAGCATTTGTAAAAATTATATAATACTCACTAAAAATTACGTAAGCAACTACTAATGTTATAAGTAGATATTTGCATCGTCTTAAAAGTGAAAAATCATTTAATTTTTGTGAAATAATCCACCATGATTTATCAATAAGCTGGAGATCGAAAAAAAGTTAGGTATAAAATAGTTTTTGATCAAATTCTATTTACTAAAAGATAACAAAAAGTAAATTTTAACAAACGATTAAAAGTTCTAAAAACATGGAGAAAGTCATTAATAAAATGGAGGGTATGGGTGCTAATATTTCCGAGAATGGTACAACATTTAGAGTTTGGGCACCACACGCGAATAAAGTTTTTGTAACTGGCACTTTTAATAATTGGGATAAGGCAGCAAATGAACTGAATCATGAAGATAATGGATATTGGTCTGTTACGGTAGCTGGAGCTAAAAAAGAAGATGAATACAAATATGTCATACATAATGGAGATTTAATCCTCAGTAGAAATGATCCTTATGCAAGAGAAATGACTAATAGTAACGGTAATTCAGTAATTAAAGACTTAAAATTTGATTGGGAAGATCAAGATTTCCAAATGAAATCTTGTAATTCATTAGTTATTTATGAGTTGCATGTGGGCACTTTTAATAGACAACATAATGATGCTGTAGCTACATTTGATGATGTCATCAAAAAAATACCTTACTTACAATCACTTGGCATTAACTGCGTTGAATTATTACCTATAGCTGAATTTGCAGGTGGTATTTCTTGGGGATATAATCCATCATATCCTTTTGCAATTGAAAGAGATTACGGAGGTGCAGAAGCATTTGCACGAATGGTTAATGAATTTCATAAAGCAGATATTGGAGTGATTTTAGATGTTGTTTATAATCATTTTGGACCTTCTGACATGGATTTATGGCAATTTGATGGCTGGTCAGAAAATGATAAAGGCGGTATTTATTTTTATAATGATTACAAATCGAGTACGCCTTGGGGCGATACTAGACCTGATTACGGAAGAGAAGAAGTACGCCAATATATAAGAGACAATGCCTTTATGTGGATCGAAGACTATCATTGTGATGGCCTGCGTATGGATGCTACATCTTATATCCGTTATGAAGGTGGTGGATTAGGTGACGATAATGAGATTCCTGAGGGAAATCAATTGATGCGCAATATAAATGCCGAAATACAAGCAAGATATCCAGGTAAATTGACCATTGCTGAGGATTTAAAAGGGCAGGATATAGTAACACTTCAAATTGATCATGGTGGAATAGGTTATGGATCGCAATGGGACGTAAATTTTGTTCATCCTGTTCGAAAGTTATTAATTGAACAAGATGATAAGCATCGTGATATGCACTCTCTTATTGATGCTATTTTATTTAAATATAATGATGACGTTTTTGAAAGAGTAATTTATACTGAATCCCATGATGAGGTTGCCAATGGTAAAGCTCGAGTGCCAGAAGAAATTGAACCTGGAAATGCAGATAGTTTTTATGGTAAAAAAAGAGCTCTTTTAGGAATTGCTATTACATTAACAGCGCCAGGGATTCCAATGCTTTTTCAAGGTCAAGAATTTATTGAAGATGAATATTTTCAAGATAATGAAGCCCTTGACTGGACACATCAAAAAAAACATAAAGGAATTACCAGAATGGTTCAAGATATCATAAAGCTTAGAACCCAAGATAAATTTGAAAGTCAAGGACTAAAAGGACAATTTACTAAAATTTTAAATTTTAATGAAGAACAGAAAGTTTTAGCTTATGCTCGTTCTACAAATAGTGATTTTTCAGAATCAACAATAGTTTTATTAAATTTTTCTATCATTTCTCATGAAAATTATAGTTTTGGAATCCCTAATACCAATCATTACGAATTAGCATTTAATAGTGATTGGAAAGGGTACGATGAAGAATTTACGGATATGTTTGTTGAACAAGTTACCATTTATGATGAAAGTTGTGACGGTGAATTCCATAAAGCAGTAACAAATTTACCTGCTTACTCCTTTTTAATATTTTTACCAGTATTAAATAATAAGTAATTATAAACTAAAAGCCGTTTCAATTAAAATTGAAACGGCTTTTATAAGTAATAGTAACTTACTTTACTTATTAGGTTGCGGAGTCATTCGTAAATATGGTTTAATTATTTCGCAGCCTTTAGGAAACTTTTCTGCAATATCTTCGTCTTTAATAGATGGAGAAATAACTACTTGATCTCCATCTTTCCAGTTAGCTGGTGTTGCTACACTGTAATTCGCCGTTAATTGCAAACTATCTATTACACGTAATAACTCATCAAAATTTCTTCCTGTTGAAGCTGGGTACGTTAATGTTAATTTAACTTTTTTATCCGGTCCTATTATAAATACGGATCTTACTGTAAGGCTTTCACTAGCATTGGGATGCATCATATCATATAATTCAGCAATACGCTTGTCTTCATCTGCAATTATAGGAAAGTTAACAGTCGTATTTTGGGTTTCATTGATGTCTTTTATCCATTCTTTATGAGACTCAACACCATCCACACTTAGTGCAATCACTTTTACGTTTCGCTTTTTAAATTCAGGATAATAGTTAGCTACCGTTCCTAACTCAGTAGTACAAACGGGTGTGAAATCAGCAGGGTGTGAAAATAAAATACACCAAGAATCGCCAATCCATTCGTGAAATTTAATTGTACCCATTGATGTTTCTGCTTCAAAGTCGGGAGCAATATCGCCTAGTCTTACTGTCGCCATAATAATTTCTATTTATAATTAATATTTAGGTAAGTTATTGAATTTAAGACAACAATACAAAAATAGCATTGCAATTTTAAAATTATTTACTTAAGCAATTAAATTTAATCTTTATTACAAAATAGTCTTTCCATATCAAATCCCATAGCCCTGATCGAAACGGCATCCTTTTATTTCATTTCTGACAAAGGAAGAAAGGAAATAAAAGATATAGTGAAGAGCAGGATAAAGCTCCAAAAAAAAGCACGCTTTACTTTTTCTTTAAATTAGGTAAAAAGAAAGCAATAATTCCTATTAGTGGTAAATAAGCACAGAGGTAATAAACGTAAGTAATACTCGTATGATCTGCTAGATTACCCAATAAAGCAGATCCTAAACCGCCCATTCCAAATGCAAATCCATAAAAAAGTCCCGAAACCATTCCAAGCTTTTTAGGCAACAGTTCCTGAGCATAAACTAAGATAGCAGGAAATGCAGATGAAATAACGATTCCAATTATGACAGATAAAAATCCTGTCCAAAATAAATCAACAAAGGGCAGTAATAATGTAAATGGTGCAGCCCCCAAAACGGAAAACCAAATCACATATTTTCTACCGAATTTATCTCCTATAGGTCCACCAATTAATGTTCCCACAGCACATGATGCTAAAAATAAAACTAAATAAAATTGTGAGTCTTGAACGGATAAATTAAATTTTTCCATCAAATAAAAAGTAAAATAACTTGACATACTAGCCATATAAACAAATTTTGAGAAAATTAGCACCATCAAAATCACAACTGAAAGTACAATCTTGTTCTGAGAAATATTAGGAAGATCTATAACAGCTTTGTGGGTGCTTCTCAAAATGAGATGATTTTGATACCAAATGGCAATTCGACTTAAAACGACTAATCCAATTACTGCTGCAGCTAAAAACCAAATAATATAATGTTGCGAATTTGGAACAACAATTAAAGCTACTAATAAAGGACCAATGGCAGTTCCAGCATTTCCTCCTAATTGAAATATGGATTGTGCTAAACCTCGTTTGCCTCCTGATGCTAAAAATGAGATTCTTGATGCTTCTGGATGAAAAATAGACGAACCTATTCCCACTAATATTACAGAAACAATAATCATCTCAAAACTGGAGGCATAAGATAAAGACACAATCCCAAGTGAGGTGAATATCATTCCGAAAATTTGAGAAAAAGGTTGCGGTCGCTTGTCTGTATAAAGTCCAACTAAAGGTTGCAATAACGATCCCGCTAACTGGTACGCTAATGTTATTAACCCTATTTGAGTAAAAGATAAATTAAAGTTTTCCTTCAATACTGGATATGCTGCAGGAATAACAGCTTGTAATAAATCATTGATGAGATGAGCAAAAGCAATTGAAAACAGAATAGGATAAACAGTTTGTTGTGCATTAATGGCATGATCAGCTTTTAAAGCATTTTCTGTAGAGTACTTCATTTAGTTTGAAAAAAATTATTAATTATATATAAGTAGCTGTTAAAGTTGCACTATAAAATACCAAAAGAATAACGTAATAAAGGACAATGGAATTCCATAACCAATCATCATACTACTCAATCGAGGTTTTAAACCATGAGAAGTTGCTAAAATACTTGCCGTTATCATAGGCGCCATTGCTGATTCCATGATAGCAACTTCTATAGCTTTAGAATGCTGCTGCAAAATTATAACATATAACAAATAGACAAAAGCGGGTACCAATATTAACTTATATAAAAGCCCCAAGCCTAAAAACTTCCAGTGCTGGCTACGACTTTCAAATCGGAGTTGCAATCCTACGGAAAGCATAGCTATGGGAGTCATGATATTACCAATGTTTACAAGTGACAACTGAATGAACGCGTTAAAATCAAAATGAAAAATATTCATTGTGCATGCAATAAGAAAAGTTAAAAATGGTGGAAAGAATGCAATTTTCTTTACGATTTGAAACCCGTTAGGCTTTGCTGTTGAATAAATACTAGCTACGAGAATTGCAAAAGTTGAAAGTATAACAAATGATCCCGGCTGATCAACCAAAACAGCAGTTTTCATTCCTTCTGGACCATATAATGCTTGAATAATAGGATATCCTAGAAAAGAAGTATTACCTAAACCGGCTGTAATAATTAAACAACCAGTTAATTTTCTCGGCCAATTGTACTTTTTGCCTAATAATGAAAAGAACAGATACGATCCTCCAAAACAAATCCAAGCAACACCAATAGGAAATAATAAATCATCGCTAGTATCAATTTTAGGTATATAATAAAGTGCAATCGCTGGTAAGCAAAAAAAGATTACAATTTTATTTAATAGCTTATATATTGAGATTGGAAATCCTTTTATATACTGCAAAATTAGGCCTATAAATAAAAAAGAAAAGATGAGGATGAAATTATTCATACGGTAAAAATAGACCTAAAGAGTAAAATTATTTTAATGATCAATATGAATATAAATTTGTGTGCAAATTTTTTAAGAAATAATAAGTAATTATAAGAAAATAATATCGTTGCTTTTAACCCTTTGAGCCATATAAGTTTTAAACATAATCGTTATTCATGTTGCGAAAACATAAATATATTTTAATTCCTTTTTTTCTAATTAGGCCATATATATTACAAAACGATGACAGTTAAATGTGTTCACAAATTGTTCACATAATTTACTTTAATTATTGGAACAAAGAAACAACAAATCGGAAGCTTATAAATGTAGATGTATTGAAAAATAGTAAATTAAAATAAATTTATTGTAAACGTAAGATTGAGTAAAACACTACTGATTTTCATCTATAATGATTGATGCTTTTAATTATAATACTTATGATATATTTATTAATTACACAGTAGATTCAAATATTCATTTTTTTATCATTTTTGAAAAGAAATAATAAAAATGATTTCATTAGAAATTTCATGTCATTGAGCGAAATCAAGGCGTATGTAATGTTAAAATTTAGACGGCGCTCAAAATGACAAAAAACAAGAACTGAAGAAAACTTTGTCTAAGACAAATTAGCATTAATTTTCAGTTTAAAATGCTCTAAAAAATTGCATCTATCACGTAGTCCACATAAATTATGTATTGTATTATTGTACTAGCGTACTTCCTTTATACTATAAGCAGTTTCATTAAATTGAAAATCGGACTTTTTTGATAATCCTCTCATTGCTGAGTAGATGGGCGCTTTGGTTGAGATTCCAAAAATAGAATTTCCTTCAACTTCAATTTGTTCTACTGAGACACAAATAAAAAATATCATTTTATCTGTAATTACTATAGCTCCTGGCTCTACAATTGAACTTTCTTTATCGGGATTTATCATTTGCAAAATTTCCATTTCTCTAAGTGCAAAATCAAGTTCTTTTCCTACTGCATTGAGCAATTCTATCTTTCCCGCCGCACGATTATCTGTTTGACTTGGAGATTGATCATACTCAAAAACATCTGATTTCATTGTTTCTAAACGAGTTTGAAAATTTTCTATGAGGTGATTTTGCTTTTCAATACAAGCTTCTAATATTATTTTTTTTGAGATGTCCATTTTTGTAAGTTAAATTCGTTTAAACAATTGTATAAATATAAGCTATTTTACACTAGAATACCGTTGTTGACGTAACAAATGACTTAAATCATCCGCAGTTTTTTAATTTTAATAGTATTAAGTAGCTACAGTGGAAGTATTAACTACAAAGGAAAATGATCCAAATACCTAATACTAAATCTAAACATTTAAAAAGTTCTGGAATAGTATATTTTCATTATTTTTACGTTTATAAATCATCCATTTTGTCATTAAAAAAAGTACATAAAAGCGCCTTAACAGAAAAAGCAGGAATTTCTCAGCCAGAGATATCTAGTGCAACCGCTATTGGAAACATACAGCAACGAAGAAAAATACAGCCCACCGTAGCCGAATTAGTTAATGGAATTTCTATAGGCAATATAACCGCTCTGAGTCGGGCAATTACTTTAGTTGAAAGTACTAATCCCAATCATTTAGCGAAAGCCAATGAAGTGATTAATGCTTGTTTACCCAATGCTGGGAAATCTGTGCGAATAGGTATTACTGGAGTTCCTGGTGTAGGAAAAAGCACTTTTATTGAAGCATTTGGAAAACATTTAACTAGCTTAGGTAAAAAAGTTGCTGTTTTAGCAGTTGATCCCAGCAGCACTATTAGTCATGGGAGTATTTTAGGCGATAAAACCAGAATGGAAGAACTAGTAAAAGATGAAAATGCCTATATCCGACCTTCGGCTTCAGGGGAAACTCTAGGTGGTGTAGCAAGAAAAACTAGAGAAAGTATAACCTTGTGTGAAGCAGCTGGTTTTGATACAATAATAATTGAGACCGTTGGCGTAGGCCAAAGTGAAACTGCAGTACACAGCATGGTAGATTTCTTTTTGCTTTTAAAAATATCAGGTGCTGGTGACGAACTACAAGGTATTAAACGAGGAATTATGGAAATGGCTGATGCAATTGTAATCAACAAAGCCGATGGCGATAATATCAAGAAAGCACAATTTGCAAAAATGGAATTCAAAAGAGCTTTACATCTATTTCCAGCAAAAAGTTCGGGATGGATTCCTAAAACTTCTACTTGTAGTTCCATAACTCAAGAAGGCATTGCTACAGTATGGGAAATAATTGAAAAGTTTCTAACATTAACTAAGGAGAATAAATCTTTTAGAGAAAAACGACAAGAACAGAATCAGTATTGGATGTTAGAAACTATAAATGAGCAGATAAAACTGAATTTCTATAACAATCCAGAGATTCAAAAATCATTAAATACAATTAAAAAAGCGGTGCAAAATAATGAAACATCACCTTTTGCTGCCGCTCAATATATGTTAGATAAATATTTTAAGTAATCTATTGCATGAAAATATACTCACACACTACTTTTACTTAAGTTTTACATTTACTATTTAATTTATTCCTTCTCATACCGTTCCATCTCGCGATCATAAAATTCGTTCGCTCGAACGATTAAGCCCTCCATTTCAGTATTAAGTTCACCTTCGTCAAGATCTTCGGCCTCTTCGATAAACTCAACTTCATCATCTTTTAAGTTGATAATAAATCGAGGATAATCAAGATGTATGATAAAGATATCCTCAGGAAAATCAGTATTATCACCCAGTAAAAATTTTGGTAATTCCATATTGTCTATTTATTAATGTTGTTAATGTCTCCTTCTAAAATTAATGTTTTTGTCATTCGCGCAAAGCGAATATACAAAAATATTGCTGCTGCGGTCAGTCCAGCTAAAAGTCCAATCCAAATTCCTATTGCTTTCAAATTGGTATATAATCCCAAATATATTGAAATGGGAAAACCGATGACCCAGTAAGCGACAAATGTTATATACATTGGTATTTTTACATCTTGCAACCCTCTTAAAGCTCCCAAAACAACGACTTGAATTCCATCTGATATTTGGAAAAATGCTGCAACAAATAACAATTGAGAGGCTATAAATATTACTTCTTTAGTTTCTAATATATGTTCAATATCATTAACATCAACAAAAATTTGCGGTAAATATTGATGAAAAACTATAAAAATAATAGCAAATACCACTTCTAAAAGTATAGCCAATAAAAATATCGACCGCGCTACCAATTGTAATTTAACATAATCCATTCGTCCTTTCTGATTCCCTACTCTGATCATTACCGCCACGCTGAGTCCCATGGCAAACATAAATGTTAGTGAAGCAAGGCTTAGGGCAATTTGGTTTGCCGCTTGGGTGGTGGTTCCCAAGAGTCCAGAAAGCCAGACCGCTGCTGTAAAAAGTCCAACTTCAAAAAACATTTGCATAGAAGAGGGAAGACCTAAATTGATGATTTTATTGAGCATTTTCTTTTTGATCTCCTTAAAACTAAAGCTTTCAAAATAAGGGAAAAATTTAGGCTTTCTTGCTAAAGAATAATGGATAAAAATCAACATTACAATACGAGAAACAATAGTTCCTACAGCTGCTCCTACTATTCCCATTTTAGGAAAAAACCAAATTCCATAAATTAAAAAATAATTAATAACAACATTTATGATGTTACCAATAATAGTTGCCCACATTGAAACTTTAGTCTCTGATTTACCATCGGCAAATTGTTTATAGGCTTGAAAAATAATTAATGGTACTAATGAAAATGCCACAATATCTAAATATGGCTTAGCCATTTCAACCACAATATCAGGTTGACCCATAAAAGCAATCAATGGTTTGAAAAAGAAAATTATTAAGAACAAAGTGAACCCTAATATCGAACAAAGAAATAGCCCATTATGAAATACACTTCTACCTTCATCAATATCGTCTTTTCCATCTGCCTCCGCAGCTAGTGGTGTTATAGCAGTTGAAAAACCAATACCTAAAGACATTGCTATAAAAACAAAACTATTGCCTAATGAAACTGCAGCTAACTCTGTAGGTCCTAATTTTCCCACCATGATGTTATCAACAATACCGACTACGGTGTGCCCTAACATTCCTAAAATTATAGGATAGGCTAAACGCAAATTATAAGAAAACTCTTTTGTATATTGAGATAAATTCACTTTTTATTATTTTTTGTGCAAAGATAATTAGAACCTTTGAATTGTATGGTTACAATTGAATTTATAAAAAATTTATTTTTTTGAAACAATATTCTTACAAGTAATTCTATAAGAAAGCTGTCAAATTCTATAACTTTTATAATGGGAGTAGTTTTACTTTTGCCTCGTTGCTAAAAGCAATACATCTACTAAATAAAAGAAAAATTTAAAAAAGAATTATGAAAATCGCAGGAAGAATTAAAATCGCTTTAGCATTTACAGTTGCATTATTTTTTGCAAATCAATCGCAAGCACAAGAGGTTAAAAATTATGACCAAGCATTCCGTTTAGGTGTTGGTGTCAATGTTGGAGCGCCTACTAATGAAGATGTTTACAACTATGCTCTGGGAGCGGATGTTAGATTGCAATATGATATCACAAAAAGATATTCAGCAGTGTTGACTACAGGTTTTACTAATTTGTTTATTAGTAATGATAGAAAAGATTTAGGATTTATTCCCGTAAAAGCTGGTTTTAAAGCTTTTGTATGGGAAGATCAATTTTATATTTTAGGTGAAATTGGTGGTGGTATAGCTGTTACAAATGGTCAAAAACAAGACACCTATTTATGGGCTCCGGGAATAGGATATGCCAGTAAAAAAATTGACTTTAGTTTACGTTATGAATCATATACAGAATATGACACCAATCAAATAGCTTTAAGAGTGGCTTATGGTTTTAAACTATAATTTATTTCATATTCAAAAAAATGCGCTGGTTACAGCGCATTTTTTTTATTCTTTTTCTAAGGTTTCCTTGTACATGTCGATATTAGCCTTGACTTTATCGTCCATTTCTGGTTGCTTAATATCAGTATATTTTTGCATTTCTTCCCAAATTATTTTAGCTACAATGTAACGTGCCATTTCCTTATCATCAGCAGGAATTATATACCATGGATTTTTTTTTGTAGCAGTATTATTTATCGCCTTTTGGTAATATTTCATATACTCCTCCCAATGTTCTCTTTCTTTTAAATCTCCTGTTGAGAATTTCCAATTATGTTTCCCTTCCTTTAGACGTCGTAGCAACCTCTGTCTTTGTTCCTCTTTACTCAGGTGAAGATAAAATTTCATTATTATTGTACCATTTTGAGTCAGATGCTTTTCAAAATTCTTGATTTGTTTCATTCGCTTTTTCCAAAATTTTGGCGTGATGTCCTCTACTTTCTCTATTCCAGGCAAATTTTCATCTAAAATATATTCGGGATGCACCCGAGTTACTAAAACATTTTCATAGTATGTTCTATTAAAAATTGCAAATTTCCCTTTTTCTGGCAAAGCCAAATAATGACGCCATAAATAATCGTGCTCTAGCTCAGTAGAATTGGGAGTTTTGAAGCTATGTACCACTACTCCACGAGAATTAAACCCTTTAAAAACTTCTCGAATCAGGCTGTCTTTGCCCGAAGTATCCATCCCTTGCAAGCAAATTAGTACTCCATACCTATTGTGAGCGTACATCACATCTTGCAACTCGCTTAGTTTTTCACTTACGTTTTCTAACTTATCTTCTTTTTTGTCATCACTTGCATCAATTTCTAAATTTGTTGGTAATTTTGACAAATCAATTTTACCAACTACTTTAAAATCTTCTGGATTTATAGATTTCATAAGAAATAATTTAAATTTGTAAAGTCAAATATAACGAATTTTACAGCGTTTTCTGATTTGTTACTTCATCAGCTTTAAGTTCTACTCGCAGCAACATCCACAATGTAAAAAATACTATAAATGCAAATCAGGTTTAGGTTCTCATTTATAAAACAAAAAACTATGCAAAAAATAAAACTCGAATTACTATCTCAAATTATAGGCATTGGCTCTGCTTCAGGACTTATTTATAAGGATAATTCACTTTATATTATTGGCGATAATAGCGGATATTTATATGAATATTTGCTAGATTCTAATGACTTAAAACGTTACCCGCTACTTGAAAACCCAGCCGAAAATATTATAAAAAAAGATAAACCTGATTATGAAGCGATAACTAGCTATGGCGAAGACCTTTATATTTTTGGTTCAGGTTCTACAGAAAAACGAAATGGAATGATTCGCTTTAACGCTATAACTAAAAATTTAATTTCGACTTATGATTTAACTGATTTGTACGCTGTAATGCAAAGTTTTGCTAAAGTAAATCAAACAGATTTTAATCTTGAAGGAGCAATTTATGATGGTAAAAGTTGGTATTTATTTAACAGAGGCAATGGAAGCAATAACAGAAATGTTCTTTTTATAATTGAGGGTCAGAATTTAATAAAGGACTTTAAAATACGTTCCACTGATTATAAACTCCCAAAAATAAAAGGAATTACAACTAGTTTCACGGATGCAATTTTAGTTAATAATACGATTTACTTTTTGGCCACAGCCGAAGATACAAAATCCACGTATGATGATGGCGAAGTGATGGGCAGTATCATTGGCGGCATCGACTTAAGGACTATGAAAATAACTTTTACAAAAAAAATAAGCGATAATCATAAATTTGAAGGACTTACTATATGGAGTCAGTCAATTGATAAAATTGAATTTTTATTGTGTGAAGATAAGGACACAAACATTTTAGAAACAACTATTTATAAACTGACGTTGAATCTATAATACGTTCACCTTTCGTTTTTAATATGTAACAATTGTTGAAATACAGCGACCAATAAAAAATATAAATTAAAATAAAATGAAGAGAATATTTATAATGTTGGCTACGGTATCCGTTTTATGGAGCTGTAAAACAGTGAGAACTGCGGAATCCACAAATAAAGATGCACAATCAATAAATGTTACGATAAACTTAAATGACGTTGTCGATGACAAAGTGATGGTAAGAGTAACTGCTCCAAAATTTACTACTGAAGAGGTAACGTATAGCATGCCCAAAATTGTTCCTGGAACTTACTCCATAGATGATTACGGCAAATATATTATTGATTTTAAAGCAATTGATAATAAAGGCAATTTATTACCAACTTCTAAATCTGATGATAATACATGGCTCATTAAAAATGCAAAAAACTTAGCACAAGTGACCTATTTAGTTGATGATACTTTTGATACTGAAAAAGGAAATGGTTTTGGCACTGATGATATTTTTTCGCCAGCCGGAACAAATATCGATGCTGGTAAAAACTTTATGTTAAACATGCACGGATTTGTAGGCTATTTTAAAGATAAAAAAAAACTTCCCTATCATGTTACAATTTCTCATCCAGAAACACTTTGGGGAGCAACATCAATGACAGATCTTGATTCAAATACTACTATTGATCTTTTTAAAACGTCACGTTATGCAGAGTTAGTTGAAAATCCGGTGATGTATTCAAAGCCAGATTATACAACTTTTACCATTGATGGAATGGAAATCTTAATTGGTGTTTATTCTCCAACAGGAAAAGTAACTGCTGAAAGTATTACTCCAGAGATGAAAAAGATGATGACCGCTCAAAAAACTTTTTTAGGAAAGATAAATGCTACTAAAAAATATAGTGTTTTGCTTTATTTGTCATCAATGACAAATACAGATGCTAAAGGCTTTGGCGCATTGGAACATCCTACTGCCACAACGGTAGTTTTACCTGAGATGATGCCAAAAGAAGAGCTGGTAAAGTCAATGATTGATGTAGTGTCACACGAATTTTTTCATATTGTAACTCCTCTTTCAATTCATTCAAAAGAAATACATGATTTTGATTACAACTCCCCTAAAATGTCTCAGCATTTATGGATGTATGAAGGAGTAACAGAATATTTTGCTAATCTTTTTCAAATAAATCAAGGATTAATCACTGAAGAAGATTTTTACAATCGAATAGCCGATAAAATTGAAAATGCAAATGCCATGAATGATACCATGTCATTTACGACTATGAGTACGAATGTTTTGACTGAACCTTATAAAGCACAATACTTAAATGTTTATGAAAAAGGTGCTCTCATAGGAATGTGCATTGATCTGATTATAAGAGAAAAAAGTAATGGCGAAAGAGGAATTCTTGATTTAATGCAAAAACTATCTACTGAATATGGTGCTTTAAAACCATTTAACGATGACGAACTTTTTCCAAAAATTACTTCTTTGACGTATCCTGAAGTGGGTTCGTTCTTACAAACGTATGTTGCGGGCTCCACTCCTATTCCTTATGATATGTTTCTAGCTAAAGTTGGTATTACAAAGTCCTTGATTAAAGAGGCAACAAATGTATTCTTAAAAGGGCAAGTGCCATACATTACAGTTGATCAGCAAACCAAAGAAATAATGGTAATTCCAAATATGGAACTTAATGATTTCTATAAAAATTTAGATTTAAAAGGAGGAGATATTATTGTTGCTATAAATGATACACAGTATTCACTAGATAATATTTATGAAATGATTACTATAAGTCAAAACTGGAAAGAAAATGACGCTATTACTGTTAAAATAAAACGAAATGGCAAAGATCAAATATTATCTGGAAAAGTAAAACTTCCTTATGAAGATAAAGAAGGCCTTAAATTTAGCGACACTTCAAAAAATTCGCTTAAGGAAGCTTGGCTTAAAGCCTAAATTTGAAAAATAAGAGCAAATCCCAATTTGAAATAGATTGGGATTTTTTATATAATTTGATATTATTAACTAAAACATTCCAACAATTTTCTTTATTTTGCGCCAAAATTAAAAGCTATTAAATCGTTATGATTTTGTTTAAACTAAGAAGAACAAATGATCATATCAAAAATAAAAATAGCTTTGATCAACAACAAATTTAAAACTAACATGAAAAAATCGATTATCGCATTTGTTACTCTCTCCTTATTGCTAGCTTGTAATAAAAACGAATCAAAGGGCAACCTAAATATTACAGGAAATATAAAAGGATTAAAAAAAGGAACACTGTATATACAGCGCATAGAAGATACTACACTAATCGTTTTAGATTCCATAACAATTGATGGAGCATCAACCTTTCAAAGTAATTTAGATATAAAATCACCAGAAATGTTATATATGTCTTTAGACCGTGGCACAAGCAACTCACTTGATAATAATATATCATTTTTTGCAGAGCCTGGAAATATGACTATCGAAACAAATTTAGATAATTATATCGCTGACGCAAAAGTAACAGGCTCTAAAAACAATGAGATTTTTGAAGAATACAAAAAGATAAACTCCAGCTTTAACGAAAAGAACCTCACGTTAATTGAACAAAAATTTAAAGTTATAAAAAGTCAAAATATAAAGAAAATAGATAGTATCACATTATTGCAAGATGCTAATATTAAAAGGAAATACTTGTTTGCCACTAATTTTGCTTTAAACAACAGGGATTATGAAGTTGCGCCCTATATTGCATTATCTGAAATATATGATATTAACGTAAAGTATCTGGACACCATTCAAAAAGCAATGACACCAAAAGTAGCACAATCTTTATATGGCAAGAAATTGACTAAATATGTTTCGACTGTAAAAGCGCAATAAATTAATAAACGCCTTTAGAATTAAAAAACCATCTTGTGCAGGCAAGGTGGTTTTTTGATTTGATGAATTATTTAAAAAACCATTTTTTGAAATGATTATAAACAAAAAACCACTTAACAAAAGTTAAGTGGTTTTATTAAGAGCCGGCGGAGGGACTCGAACCCACGACCTGCTGATTACAAATCAGCTGCTCTAGCCAACTGAGCTACGCTGGCGACTCATTACGGGTGCAAATATAAGATTGAATTTCTGTTTACCAAAACAAATTCAATCTTTTTTTACTTTTTTTTGACTATAAATCGTTGATTTTAGCAATCAATTGATTAGCAGTTTGTTCCAATTCAACATTGATTTGTTTGAAGTGTGCTTTTTTATCTTCTACCTTTTTTTCATTTACTTTGGTTATCAAAGTATCAAAAGCAGCGATAGCTTCGTCAATTAAAGCATTAGTTTCTGTAGTTGGTTTTCCTGTTGTAGAAATTTCATACAAGTAAACTGCTTCAATAATATCTCCTAAAACGTAGTTGATGTCCTTTTTTAAATTCTTAACGTTTGCCATTTTTATTTCTTTTAAAATTTTAATTTTAATTTGCGTTTGCAAAAGTACATATAAACTTTCTATTACCGACTATCAAAGCACCCAAAAGAAAAAGTGTGCGCACAAATGAAAATACAAATTCCCTTTCTCTAGCTATGAAATATATATTTCTAATACTGATGCATTTCCGTTTATGCTATATTCTTTCAAAGCGGCAGGCATTAAGACAGTATCTCCTTTTTTATAGTTAAACTTAGTTTCGGCAATGGTTATTTCAAAGTTTCCTTCGATACACATATAAACCGTAAATGACTTTCCTGATTTATCAACAGCCATTTCTCGGTCTAAAGGAATGAAGTTAGTTGTGAAATATGGGCAATCTACTACGCTATTAGATTGATTTAAAGTTTTTAGATATTCTTTTTTAGTTTCTACGGTGTTGTAATTGATGGCCTCTAGAGCTAAATCTACATGTAATTCTCGTTTATTTCCATCAGCATCTACTCTATCAAAATCATACAATCGATAAGTAATATCAGATGTTTGTTGAATTTCAGCAACTACTAAACCAGCTCCAATAGCATGAACTGTTCCTGTTTCCAAGAAAAAAACATCACCTGATTTTGCTTTTACATCATCTAATATCGATAAAAGCGTTTGATTTTTGAGACTCTCTAAATACTGATCAGCATTTGATTTTTCTTTAAATCCTACGATAATACGCGAATGGGGATCAGCTTGCATGATATACCACATCTCAGTTTTACCAAAAGACTTATGCCTCTGCTTTGCTAACGCATCGTTAGGATGCACTTGAATAGAAAGATCTTCACGAGCATCAAGATATTTAAAAAGTAAGGGGAACTCCATCCCAAAACGTAGGTAAACTGAAGTTCCCAAGATTTCATTTGGAAATTCATTAATTGCTTCCATTACATTTTTCCCTTTCCATTCCCCATTAGCAATTAAGCTGACATCACCCTTTACTGTTGATAATTCCCAGCTTTCCCCTATTGTTTTTGATGGAATTTCTTTATTTAACACACTTTTTAGCTTTTGGCCACCCCAAATTCTTTCTTTAAATATTGGCTCAAATTGTAAAGGATAAAATTTCATAACTTTATTATTTAGGATGGACTATTTCTCCATGGTTATTTCAAATTAAAATGCTCTTAATTCCCGTTTATACCAATGGAATTAAGAGCAAAATAAATCAATTTTATTACAATTGTTTACTACAAAATAAACAATCTATGATACTAATTTTTTAATTGCTGTTAGCGCTTTAGGAATATGCTTTGCGGCTAACATACTATCAAAAATCATTTGTATAACTCCGTTTTTGTCCGTTACGTAAGTAACTCTTCCTGGAAGAAGTCCAAACATTCCTGCTGGCACTCCAAATGCCTTTCTTATTTTTTTATCAAAATCAGATAAAAGAATAAACGGTAATTTATACTGTTTACTAAATTTAAGATGAGAAGCAACAGTATCGCTACTTATACCTATTACCTCAGCACCAAAATCTTTAAAATCTTCATATTGATCTCTAAAACTACATGCTTGAGTGGTACATCCTGGGGTATTATCTTTTGGATAAAAATAAATAACTAAAGGTTTTTGTCCAACAACGTTATGACTATCAAAGTCATTTCCATTCGCATCTTTTGCAATAAAATTTGGAATTTTATCTCCTATTTTTAGTTCCATTATTCTCCTTTATAAGTTACAAAATTTCGAGGAGTTTCATACAAAACAACCTCTAAATCGAATTCAGGTTTGATTCTTTTTCTAATTTTATTCCAAATAACAACTACTATGTTTTCAGCAGTTGGATTCAAATCTTTAAAATCAGGAACGTCTAAATTTAAGTTTTTGTGATCAAATTGATTTTCAACATCTTCTTTGATAATATCGCTTAAAAATTTAACATCCATTACGTATCCTGTTTCTGGATCAATTTCTCCAGTTACGCTAACTGTTAAATCATAATTATGTCCGTGAAAGTTGGGGTTGTTGCATTTTCCAAAAATAGCGTCATTTTGTTCAAAAGTCCAATCTTTCCTATATAATCTGTGTGCCGCATTAAAATGCGCTTTTCGTGATATTGTAACTCTCATAAAATTAATTGAATTTAATATTTAAAGTTCTTCCTCTGGTAAAAGAGGACTTTTATGTTCTTCTAAAAAATGATAAAACTCGTCAAATATAATTTTGAACCATACCGTATATAAATCAGGCTGTTGTTCCATGTCTTTTTTTATATCTTCAATTTTCAACCATTTCCAGCTCTGTACTTCTTCTGGATTTATTTCAGGTTCACCATTATAATACCCAATCATCACGTGATCTAATTCATGTTCAGTAAGACCATTATCAAAAGGTGCTTTATAAATAAAATGAAAAAGTTCTTTTAATTCTGTTTTAAAACCCATTTCTTCAAACAATCTTCTGCTACCTGCCTGAATGTTTGTTTCCCCCTCCCGTTGATGACTGCAACAAGTGTTTGTCCATAATAGAGGTGAATGATATTTTAATGCAGCGCGTTGCTGTAACATGATTTCATTTTTGTTATTTAAAACAAAGACAGAAAAAGCACGGTGAAGTACCGCTTTTTGATGGGCTTCAAGTTTTGGCATAATCCCAATTTGCTCATCATTTTCATTAACTAAAATTACATTTTCTTCTATCATATCACTTTATTTCTGTTCAAAAATACAAAAAATTTATTTGAAATTGAAGCTTTAACTTTCTGTTTCATCTTGTTGAAGTCTATAATTATAGATTCTATTTAAGTACAAATAAGATTAATTACTGTCAAAATATAGCTAAAAAAGTAATCCATTTAAAAGTTACAATTTGTACCTAAATTTGCTTAAAAAATATATCAAAAGTTTTATTTTCTAAATCTATTATTAGTTTATCCGAAAATATAATCTTAAAAAGCTAAATATGAAATAGTAACAATTTCAATATATTATGTGCCATAGTATAATGCATCATAATTTTGGCGAAAAAATAAATAATACTTTACCATGTGAATTTATAGTTATAATATCATATTACAATTATTATCGCCATTGTTAAACCTTACTTAAATTCTTACTAAAGTATAATAGAATTGAGGTACATCCATGATAAACAGCCTTATATTTGTATTACCGTAATATGTATAAACACCAATAAGTTAAATTTACAATTGCATTATTACATTTTTAATTGTAAAATTAGATTTAACAAAAACAAACAATATTTGATATGAAAACAAAATCACGTATACTAACTTTTCTATTTTTGCTTCCATTTTTTGCATTCACAGCATGTGGACAAAGTTCAAAAAAAGAAAATAACACAAAAAATAAGATCACTATGGAAAACACAATTGAAAAGCCAGGAAATCCTTATTACTCTAATACGGATACGACAAAACTTAACGTTTCTAATGCAGAATGGAAAAAAGTACTTCCAGATGATGTTTATGATGTAACAAGAAATGCAGATACTGAGAGACCTTTTACAGGTAAATATTGGGATAGTGATGATAAAGGAACTTACTATTGTGCTGCCTGTGGAAATCTATTGTTTCGTTCAGGGGCTAAATTTTCCAGTAATTGCGGATGGCCAAGTTTTTTCGAGCAGGAGAATAAAACAAGTGTTGTTTATAAAAAAGATAATTCATTAGGAATGGAAAGAATTGAAGCACTTTGTGGAAGATGTGATGGCCACTTAGGACATCTTTTTGATGATGGGCCTGAACCTACAGGTAAAAGATATTGTATGAATTCTATCGCACTAGATTTTATTCCAGATCGTAAAAAGTAAAAATTTAATAAATTCAATTTGAAGAAACCGTCTTGTTAGTCATAGCAAGACGGTTTTTATTTGATAGCTCTTTCTATTACGTTATTCGAATAATTATATGATTTTCAACCTTCTAAATTTTAATTTGTAAGAGAATTTGATTTTTTAGAAGCGCTGTAAAATTCTACAGTAAGATTATTATCTCTTTTTTAGAGCCTCAGCAATCATTATAGCACATTTTTCTCCATCAATCGCCGCAGAAATTATTCCGCCAGCGTATCCAGCTCCTTCTCCACAAGGATACAAACCTTTAATTTGTAAATGTTCGTACGTATACAAATCTCTCGGAATTCGCACAGGAGAAGAGGTTCGTGATTCGGGAGCATGAATTATAGCTTCGTTAGTCAAATAACCCCGCATTGATTTTCCAAATTCTGTAAATCCTTCTCGTAATATTTGCGTTAAATATTCAGGAAAAACCTGACCCATTTCTATTGATGTTGTTCCTGGAACATAAGATGTCTTAGGAATTTCTGATGATACCCTATTTTGAGTAAAATCAAGCATACGTTGCGCTGGAACTTTTTGAGTTTGTCCTGCTAATTCCCACGCTTTTTGCTCGATACTTTTTTGAAATTCCATTCCTGCTAAAGCGCCAAATTTAGCAAAAGGCTTGAAATCCTCTAATTTTAATTCGATTACAATTCCAGAATTGGCTGTAGCCTGATCTCTTTTAGACGGCGACCAGCCATTAGTAACCACTTCGCCCGGACTTGTTGCGCATGGAGCAATTACACCACCTGGACACATACAAAACGAATACATGCCACGACCGTTGACTTGCTTGACAATAGAGTAAGGTGCCGGAGGTAAATGTTCACCACGATAATCACAACTGTATTGAATACTATCAATTAACGATTGTGGATGTTCCGCTCTAACGCCTAAGGCGAAAGGTTTAGCTTCTATAAAAACCTCTTTTCGATCTAATAATTCATAAATATCACGAGCAGAATGTCCAGTTGCAAGAATTAATTTATTGGCGAGAATGGTATCTCCTTTTTCAGTTACAATGCCTTGTACTTCATTATTTTTTATTAAAATATCTGTGAGTCGCGTTTCAAATAAAACTTGTCCGCCAAACTCAATAATTTTTTCTCTAATGTCCTGAATGATCTGTGGTAATTTATTTGTACCAATGTGTGGATGCGCGTCGATTAAAATATCCGAAGTAGCTCCAAAAGCAACAAATAATTCCAGAATCCGCGTTACATCGCCTCGTTTTTTAGAACGTGTGTATAGTTTACCATCAGAATAGGTTCCTGCGCCACCTTCACCAAAACAATAATTAGAGTCCTCATTTACAATATGGTCTACGTTTATAGCCTTCAAATCTCTACGACGACCACGCACTTCTTTTCCTCGTTCAATAACTATAGGTTTCAAACCCAATTCTATCAATTGTAAAGCAGCAAATAATCCAGCGGGACCGGCTCCTACAACAATCACTTCTTGGGCATTAGCTACGTTTTTATAATCAGGAATTTGGAATTTAGTTTCTTGAAATTGCTCCCCTTTAAGATATATTAGCACTTTTAAATTGATTCGCACCGTTTTTTGACGCGCATCAATAGATCGTTTTAAGATCGAAACATGTTGAATTTTATCTACCGAAACTTTAATTTGTTTGGATAAATATTCTTTTAGTAATACTTCGTTTGCGGCTATTTCTGGGGTAACTTGTAATATAAGTTCTTGAGGCATAAATTAAAATTAAGGGAAAAGTTTATAAATATTTTTTGTTTTTACAAAACGTTCCATTTCAATTTTTTTTCCATTATAATAAAATCCTAGTCTATATTTTCCCAACCGAAATCGATACGCTTCTGGATGTCCTTTTAACTTTTTTATAGTAGGAACTTCTGCTAAAGAATCTGCATTTGTAAACAAGTTAATCGATTCTAATAGTTGTTTTTTCAATGTATTATCACTTATTTTTTGAATGTCTCTAAGAAACATTTTCAAATACTCGACTGTCATGCTTTTAAAACTGCAAAAATCTCTTCTTCTGAAACTTTATCGTCTCGATCGGATTCTGGCATTAACAATAAAAGTCCAATGTCCTATTTTTCCTCGTCAGTTAAATTTTTGAAACGATCAATTTCTTGATTTTTAATATACATTTGAACCGCATTTTCTATTAATGCATTGACACTTAAATTTTCAAAAGCAGAAATAAATTTTAATTTAGTGAGAGTTTTTTGATCTAAATTAATTAGTTTTCTCATAATGTATAATTTTACACAAAGATATATAATATATACATCAGACATCAACTGTTAGATAAATTTTATAAATTCGCCATTCAAAATAGTGAGATGAGAAAAATAAAATTAATATGGGATTTCCGTGGGCCTGCGTCGGCAAAAACAGCAGAACACCACGAAATTCATTTAAAAGAATATATTACAACTGAAAAGGTACCATTGAATATCACAGGTTTTGAAATTCAAAGCGAAATGCACGCAATTGCTTTTATGGTCGTAACTGATGAAAATATGATTGCTGTTCGCGATGTTTTAAAACCACATCGTGGCGAAGTGTACGAGGGATAAATTCCAAATTCCATTTTGGTTTTTAGCTTTTGGAATTTGGAATTTAAGTTTAATTCGCAACTTCACTTATAAACTTGATCCTCATTAATCTTAATTCGTCAAGATCATAATCACCTTCAAATTCTTTTAGTGCTTTTTCGATACTGTCCGTTTCAGATTCCATAAAATAATTATGAATTTCTTCTTGTTGATCGTCATCAAGCATATCATCAACCCAATATTTAATATTTAATTTGGTTCCTGAATACACAATTTGCTCCATCTCTTTGATTAAAGCATCCATATTTAAACCCTTTGCCGATGCAATATCTACAAGAGATAATTTCCGATCTATATTTTGAATGATATAGAGTTTATTTACTGAATTGACGCCAGTAGATTTAACCACTAAATCATCTGGACGGATAATATCATTATCATCGACATAGCGATTAATTAATTCTGTAAATTCCTTACCATATTTCTTGGCCTTACCTTCTCCAACGCCGTGAATATTGATCATTTCAATTTGCGAAATAGGATATTTTAAAGCCATATCTTCAAGTGAAGGGTCTTGGAAAACTACAAATGGAGGAACGCCTACCTTCTTAGCAACCTTTTTACGTAAATCACGCAACATATTCATTAAAACCTCATCAGCAACTGCTGAAGATTTTGATGCTGAAACAATAGCTTCATCTGAGGATTCATTATATTCATGATCTTCAGACATCATAAAAGAGTGCGGATTTGCAATAAAATCTAATCCTTTTTGAGTGATTTTCACAATACCGTACGTTTCAATATCTTTTGATAAAAATCCCGAAACTAATACTTGTCTTAATAGTGCCATCCAATATTTTTCATCGTGATTTGCACCACAGCCAAAAAATGATTGCACGTCTGTTCGATGTGCTTTTATCATAGCATTGACGCGTCCTATCAATGTAAAAACAATTTCTTTAGACTTATAGATATGTTTAGTATCTCGTACTACTTGCAGTAATTTGACTACTTGCTCTTGCGCCTCTATTTTAGTTTTTGGATTGCGAATGTTGTCATCCATATCTGCTCCATCACCTGTAACGTCATCAAATTCTTCTCCGAAATAATGAAGCAAAAATTTACGTCTTGACATTGAAGTTTCGGCGTAAGCCACGACTTCTTGCAACAATGCAAATCCAATTTCCTGTTCTGCAACAGGTTTACCAGACATAAATTTCTCTAATTTCTCGACATCTTTATAGGAATAATAAGCTAAACAATGACCTTCGCCACCATCTCGCCCACCGCGCCCGGTTTCTTGATAATAACTTTCTAATGATTTTGGAATATCATGATGAATCACAAAACGAACATCAGGTTTATCAATTCCCATCCCAAAAGCAATTGTTGCTACCACGACATCCACGTCTTCCATCAGGAACATATCTTGATGTTTAGCTCTAGTTTTAGCGTCTAAGCCCGCATGATAAGGTACTGCACTAATGCCGTTGACTTGTAGAACTTCGGCAATTGCTTCTACTTTTTTGCGGCTAAGGCAATATATGATTCCTGATTTCCCTTTATTTTGTTTAATAAAGCGAATAATATCCGATTCAATATTCTTAGTTTTTGTGCGTATTTCGTAATATAAATTAGGTCTATTAAATGATGCCTTAAAAGTGGTTGCATCAGTCATATCAAGGTTTTTTAATATATCCTCCTGAACTTTTGGTGTTGCTGTAGCGGTTAGACCAATTATAGGAACATCCCCAAGTTGTTTTATGATATGCTTAAGATTTCTATATTCAGGTCTAAAATCATGACCCCACTCTGAAATACAATGCGCTTCGTCAATGGCTACAAAAGATATTTTGACATTTTTAAGAAAATTAATATACTCTTCCTTTGTCAAAGATTCCGGTGCTACATAAAGTAATTTAGTAAGTCCCGAAGTTATATCTTTTTTAACCTGAGCAATCTCTGTTTTGGTCAAAGAAGAATTTAATACATGTGCGACTCCATTTTCTGAAGATAAACTTCTAATGGCGTCCACCTGATTTTTCATTAGAGCGATAAGGGGAGAAACTACAATTGCAGTGCCTTCTTGAATTAAAGCAGGTAATTGATAGCAAAGCGATTTTCCACCACCTGTAGGCATGATTACAAAAGTATTCTGCTGGTTGAGTAGACTTTTAATAACTTGTTCTTGTAAACCTTTAAATTGGCTAAAGCCAAAATACTTTTTTAATTCTTTATGTATGTCAATTTCGTTTGGATTCATTCTTTATTACGTGGTATTTTGTATAAATTTGCGACATCTAAAGGTACAAATTTCTTTCACACACACAAATTTTAATTATTCTGTTTTGATTACACAAAATAACATACTGGCTAGCGCCAAAAAAACAATCATACTAGAAAGTCAATCTATTGCTAAATTAGCTGAATTTTTAGATCACAATTTTATTGAAGCTGCTAATAAGATTTATCATTCTAAAGGTCGTTTAGTGGTAACAGGGATAGGGAAAAGCGCTATTATTGCGCAAAAAATCGTGGCTTCATTTAATTCTACGGGAACGCCATCACTTTTTTTACATGCTTCTGAGGCCATTCATGGCGATTTAGGGATGATTCAAAAAGAAGATGTTATTATATGTATTTCAAAAAGTGGCAACAGTCCCGAAATAAAAGTTTTGGTTCCTTTATTAAAACGGTTTGGTAATTGCCTTATTGCTATAACTGGTAATATGGCTTCTTTTTTAGCAAATGGATCTGATATTGTGTTAAACACGACAGTCGATGCTGAGGCTTGTCCTAATAATCTAGCTCCAACAAATAGCACTACAGCTCAGCTGGTTATGGGTGATGCACTTATCGTTTGTTTAATGGAAATGCGTGATTTTCAACCGAACGATTTTGCTGTATTTCATCCAGGAGGCGCTTTAGGCAAAAAACTTTTATTTAAAGTGAAAGACATGCTTGGAAATTCCCTTAAACCTACTGTTGGCCCAGATGAAGCGATTAAAAAAGTTATTTTTGAAATTTCTGAAAAGCGACTTGGTGTAACAGCGGTAGTTGATAATGACAAAGTAATTGGTATCATTACCGATGGTGACATTAGACGAATGTTGAATGAAACCACTACATTTGCTCATTTAACTGCTAAAGATATAATGACAAAAAATCCTAAAGTAACGTCATCTGAGGTTTTGGTCGTGGAGGCATTAAATACAATGGAACAATTTTCTATCACTCAACTAGTTGTTGTAGATAATGGTGAGTACAAAGGTGTACTTCACTTACATGATATTTTAAAAGAAGGAATACTATAATGGCTAAAAAAAATCTAAACGAAATGTCGTTTTTAGATCATCTTGAAGAATTAAGATGGTTATTAGTTCGAAGCACAGCAGCTATATTAATTTTAGCTGCACTCACGTTTTTTATCAGTGATTATATTTTTAACGTGATCATTTTTGGACCTACGAGCCCTGATTTTATAACCTATCGTTTTTTTTGTGATTTATCGCATCAGTTAGGATTTGCAGATAATATTTGTGTGACAGAGATGCCCTTTATTATTCAAAACACCAATATGGAAGGGCAAATTAATGTTTTAATTTGGACTTGTATCACCGCTGGATTTATACTAGGATTCCCATTTATTCTATGGGAAGTTTGGAAATTTATTAGTCCAGCTTTATATGAAACAGAGAAAAAAAATGCTAAGTTATTTATTTTTTCTTCTTCTATACTTTTCTTTCTAGGTGTGTTATTTGGATATTATGTAATTGTGCCTATGTCAGTAAACTTTTTTGCATCATTTACCATAAGTACTGTTATTAAAAATCAATTTAGTGTAGATTCGTATATAGGAATGGTAAAAACAAGTGTACTGGCATGTGGATTATTTTTTGAATTACCCATTATTATCTATTTCCTAACCAAATTAGGATTAGTAACTCCAGCCTTTTTAAGAAAATATTGGAAATATGCAGTCATTATCATTCTTCTTGTTGCAGCTGTTGTTACACCACCAGATGTTGTGAGTCAGGTTATTGTAACCATTCCTATGATGATAATATATGAAGTAAGTATTTTAATTTCAAAAATAGTAGTAAAAAATCAAAACAAAATAAATGAGTAATATAGTAGAAGAATTCAACGAATATCGTGGTAAAATGAACGAAAAATTATTGGCAGACAATAATAAAATCGTCAAAAGAATATTTAATTTAGACACTAATGCTTACGCAGCAGGAGCATTAGACGTGAAAACTAAGGAGTTGCTAGGTTTAGTAGCTTCAGCAGTGTTGCGTTGTGATGATTGCGTAAAGTACCACCTTGAAACAAGTTATAAAGAGGGTGTGACAAAGGAAGAAATGATGGAAGCTATGGGAATTGCTACTCTTGTGGGTGGAACTATTGTCGTGCCTCATTTACGTCGAGCATACGAGTTTTGGGAAGCACTAGAAGAAAAAGGGGAATGATTTCAGATTCTTGATTAACGTCCCGAAGTTTCGGGATTGATTTCAGACTTCTAAAATAAGTTGTTATAAATTGATAAAATAGCATATTTCAAGACTGGAGGAAATATTAAAGAATTGAAAAATGAATTTGATTACCGATTTTCAATGTAATAAAAACTTATTGATGATAAATCTATCACTTATAACTCTGTTAATTTTAAATAAAATAAGAGCAATTTTTAAAAAAGGATCAGTAAGTGAATGACAATATTTTAATCTCATGCTTCTAAACGTTTAACAATTAATCGATTAACCCCTTCAACAATAAACTCCTTCAAACCATTAAATAAAAAATATGAAGTTAAGAGCTGAAAATCTGGTCAAAACTTATAAAGGACGTAGTGTTGTCAAAGGCATTTCGGTAGAAGTAAATCAGGGAGAAATCGTAGGATTATTGGGTCCAAACGGAGCTGGTAAAACAACTTCTTTCTATATGATTGTGGGTTTAGTAAAACCTAATTCTGGTAATATTTATCTAGATGATTTAAATATTACAGATTATCCCATGTATAAAAGAGCGCAACAAGGAATTGGTTATTTAGCACAAGAAGCATCTGTTTTTAGAAAGTTAAGTATAGAGGACAATATTCTTAGCGTACTGCAATTGACTAAGCTTTCAAAAGCAGAACAAGTCGCTAAAATGGAAAGCTTAATTGATGAATTTAGCTTGCAACATATTAGAACAAATCGTGGTGATTTACTATCAGGAGGAGAACGACGACGTACTGAAATTGCGCGATGTCTTGCGACCGATCCAAAATTTATATTATTAGACGAACCTTTTGCCGGCGTTGATCCTGTTGCTGTAGAGGATATTCAGCGCATTGTAGCTCAGTTAAAAAACAAGAATATTGGAATTTTAATTACTGATCACAATGTTCAGGAAACACTTGCCATCACTGATAAAACATATTTAATGTTTGAAGGCGGAATCTTAAAAGCGGGAATTCCAGAGGAATTAGTAGAAGATGAAATGGTGCGTCGTGTTTATTTAGGTCAAAATTTTGAGTTGAGAAAAAAGAAATTAGAATTTTAATGGTAGCAAATCATATTAATATCATTTGATAATGCATTTATTAAATTAAAAATATACAGAAATGTCCAATAAAGAAAAAATTTCAGATGAGACCAAAAGACAGTGGCATCAAGATCCTAACAATTGGGTTTTAGGCGTTTTTTATTATAATAAAGATGATAAACGCGTTTTTCCGCCTAAAAGGATTCCTTGGATGGGCTTTACAATAAATTTTGCCAATCCCATTTCGGTTGCTGTTTTGTTTATTTTTTTATTTATAGTTTATAAAATGATTTCTTTAAAATAATTTAATTGTTTTCAAAGCGATTATTCTACCGTTATAAACTGTAGTTGTTGCAAATCTCCATTGTAAATATTGACATCTACATTTCCTTTTATTCCAGGAATAGTTGCTTTTTCAGTAAATTGCCAGAATAGCCAATCTTGTTCTATTTGCTCCCGGTAAAAATTATAATTGGCAATCCAGAAAAGATAATCCGAAAAATCATCCTTAAGAAAATCATTATAATAACGCTCCCCTGAATAAATAATTGGTCTAACTCCATAATGAGATTCTACAGTTTCCAGCCAGCGTCTTAACCCAATCCTTAAATTACCAATAGACTGATTATTTGGTAGTTTTTCAATATCTAATACAGGTGGTAAATCTCCTTTTTGAAGTTTGACAGTTTTAATAAACAACTCAGCTTGTTCTATCGAATTTTCATTAGGACGATAATAATGATATGCCCCGCGGATCATTTTATTTTCTTTGGCGCCAAGCCAATTTCGTTCAAATTGACGGTCAGGACGGTCTTTACCTACTGTAGCTCTAATAAAAACAAAATGTAATGGATACTTATTTTCTATAGTATCCACGTATGACCAGCTAATTTTTCCTTGATATTCAGAAACATCGATACCGATACTTTGACTTTCATGTTTTTTTAAGACTTGGAAATTACGAACATCAGAAATTCTTTTTGTTTCTCGCTCTTCTGTTGACACTTTATCAGATTTAAAACTAAAATAATACCCTAATCCGCTTCGGTAATGAAATCCAATAGCTATAATTAAGATTATAAAAAAAGAGAAAATTATATATGTAAGAATTTTACCAGCAAAAAACGAATTCTTTTTTTGAGGCTTTCGAACATTACTGTTTCTTTTTCTCACTATTTTTTTTCTCATTCAATTATCTACTTTTTAAGTGTTTTATTATTGATTATCGAAAGCAAAACGTAGAACATAATCAATAAAGTAATTCCTAAATACTGAAAGAAAATCAGTAATAAAAGTGATATGATCAAAAAACTAATTTGCAATGCGTTCTCTTTGAAACTAAATTTTTTTATTTTTAGTGAAAATAAGGGGATTTCAGCATTCAACATATATGCGCTTAATACTGTTATTGAGAGTAAAACAAACGGATTAGTTAACAACTCAATTACAAAAATGGAATCAGTGAATTTTAGAACAAGTGGCAAACTCAATATAAAAAGTGCATTCGCAGGCGTTGGCAAACCTATAAAAGAATCCGTTTGGCGTGTATCGATATTAAAATTAGCGAGACGGTAACAAGATCCTAAAGTAATAATAAAACCTAAGTAAGGAAACCATTGTAAATATCCTTCAACTACAGGTGATGAATAACTAATCATCATCTGAAACATTACTAATCCTGGCACTGCGCCACTAGTAACCATATCAGCTAGTGAGTCTAACTGCAATCCAAGTGGACTTGATACTTTAAACAAACGAGCAAAAAATCCATCAAAAAAGTCTAAAAATATTCCTAACGACACAAATAAAAATGCCATTTCAAACTTTTGATTAAATGCAAACATCAGCGCAATACAACCTGAAAAAAGGTTGAGCAATGTGATAAGATTAGGAATATGCTTTTTGATTTTCATCTTTGATTTTTAAATATATAATCATAAATTCTATACGGCAATACTATTAATATAGCGATGGCGACAAATTTAATATAATAAGTGAATCAGATCATCGTTTTTTAATAATGATTTTGAGTTTTAAGTTTGTTCGCAAATTTCAATAAAAAATAGGTGTGAATAGTAACTCAATTCAGATACAAAATATGAAATTTTCAAATTTTGATATAATGAAATGGTTGTTTTGTCATATAAAATTTAAATTAGCTTTGGAAATAGTATATTTTTGATGCAGTATAAGGAGTTGTTTCACTTTAATAATTTATCATTGAAAATAAGAATTTTAGTTATGGCTATTTTAATCAGTTGTACCATTTATGGACAGACTGTTAGAAAATACTCAAATGAGTTTATGAATATTGGTGTGGATGCCGCCGCCTTAGGGATGGCCAATGCTGTTGTGGCAGTTACTAATGATGTCAATGCTGGTTATTGGAATCCTGCTGGTTTAATGCAACTTGAAGATCAACAAATATCGTTAATGCATGCTAGTTATTTTGCTAATATTGCACAATATGATTATTTAGCTTACGCCAGTACAATAGATGATCGTAGCGCTTGGGGAATTTCAATAATTCGTTTTGGTGTAGATGACATTTTGAATACTACAGAATTAATTGACAGCCAAGGTAATATTGATTATAATAGAATCAGTCTTTTTTCTGCAGCTGACTACGGTTTTACATTTTCTTATGCTCGAAAATTACCTGTACCTGGGTTTCAATATGGAGTAAATACTAAAATTATTCGGCGCATTATAGGGAAATTTGCAAACTCATGGGGATTTGGTTTTGATGCCGGAATACAATTTGAAAAAAATAATTGGCAATTTGGTTTAATGTTACGTGATATCACTACGACTTATAATATATGGAATATTGATGAAAAAGAATATCAAAAAATTGCAAATGCTATTCCAGGGGAAAATCAAGAATTACCAGAAAGCACAGAAATTACGCTCCCAAAAGCACAATTGGGTATTGCTAAGAAATTTATTATTAGATATGATTACAGTATTTTAGCGGCGGCTAACATTAATATGCGTTTTGCTAAAACAAACGATATTATTTCAACGGATATTGTCAGTGTCGATCCCGCTTTAGGATTAGAATTTGGATATACCAATTTAGTATTTATTCGAGCAGGAGCAGGAAATTTTCAAAAAATGCAGCAGTTAGATAGCACCGAAAAAATAGGATTTCAACCAAATATAGGGGTTGGATTTAAATATAAAGGAATACAAATCGATTATGCACTTACCGATTTAGGTAATCAAAGTGCCGCTTTATATTCCAATATATTTTCAGTAAAAGTTGATATAGGTTTATTTAGAAGATAATGCTTTGCATTCCTTTTAACCCTAATTGAAACAACTGCACGGATTTACATTATTTGGTTTTTACGTTTATCAATCTTAATTTTGGGTCACATTTTTAAGGTTATATTTAAATTATTATGTTACAACATTTTCTTCATTTTATAAAATATACAGTGCTAATCACATTGTTGTTAGTTTCAGCAAACAGTTTTAGTCAAGACATCACTCTTTCTAAAAACACAAATGTCAGCGTTCTAACTTGCGGAACTGGAAATGAGGTTTACTCTCTTTTTGGACATACCGCAATTAGGGTTCAAGACACTTTGAATCGTATTGATGTAGTTTATAACTATGGAGCATTTGATTTTAACACTCCAAATTTTGTAATGAAATTTACTAAAGGAGACTTGCAGTATTTTGCAGTAATCAATTCCTTTACTGATTTTATAAATCAGTATCAGTATGAAAAAAGAACTGTTTATGAACAACAATTAAACATTCCATTAAAATTAAAACAAAACCTTTTTGATAATCTCAATACGTCTTTATCATCAGGTGAAAGTTTTTATACTTATAAGTTTATTGATAAAAATTGCACCTCGATGGTGGTTGATATTATTAATAAAACATTAGGAGGTACCGTTATTATAAAAAAAGAAGATACCGATTTGACATATCGAAGTATTTTATATCCATATTTTTCTGGACACTTTTATGAAAAATTAGGAACTAGTATTATTTTTGGCACTAAAGTAGATCAAAAAGGAACTCAAATTTTTCTTCCGTTAGAGTTAAAAAAGAGTTTAGAAAAAATCACTTTTAATAAAGTAGTACTAGCAAATGACAGTAAAGCTTTATTAGAATTTGAGACAATAACTCCTTTTTCATGGTGGAATAATATATATACTTATATTTTGCTGCTACTATCTATTATTTTGATTAATAAGAAAAGTACAACGTTGTTTTATTTATGTATGATGGGGATAATTGGTTTATTTTTTACTTTCGTTGGTTTTTATTCTCAGCATTTAGAACTGGGATATAATTATAATATTTTATTATTTAATCCTACTTTAATAGGATTGTTGTTTTTATATTGGAAAAAAAACAAACAAGGACTTTACATTTTAGCATTATTAAATATACTATGCATAGTGGTTTACGTATTAGTTATTATTACTAAAGCACATTTGCTTATCGTTTTACCTTTGATAATTACAAACGCAATAGTATTGTTTAAAATATTAATTGAAAATAAAAAGAGCGTTCCTATAATTAGCTAAAATAAAATAATGATTAAAATATATAGTTATTGGCCTCGATAAAATATAACAGTTGTAATCGTTTTAATTGCTATATCTAAATCTAAATAGATATTGCGATGTTTGATATAATATAAATCGTACTGTAGCTTGATTAAACTATCTTCAATTTTTCCACCGTAGCTATAGTTGACTTGTGCCCAGCCAGTTATTCCAGGCCTTATAATATGTCGAGTTTGATAAAATGGCATCGTTTCAGCAAGCTTACTTACAAATTCAGGTCTCTCAGGACGCGGACCAATAACGGCCATGTCTCCTTTTAATATATTGATAAATTGTGGAAATTCATCGATTCTTGTTTTTCGCATAAATTTTCCAAATTGAGTAACACGAGCATCATTAATGATCGTACATACAGCGCCATTATATTCGGCATTGTTAATCATAGTTCGAAATTTTAATATTTCGAATACATTTCCATCTTTACCCACTCTTTGTTGCGAATAGAATAAAGGACCTTTATTTGCAATACTATTTGCAATAATTATAATCGGAATTAAGATTAAGGTAATTAAAACGCCTAGGATAGAAAATAAAATTTCTAAGATCCGAGTTATAATCAAGTAAGATTTATTTTGATTATTTCTACTAAAAGGAAAAAAACAATTAAAATCTTTCGACATATATTGCACAGGAATACGATGATTTTTACTTTCATAAACCTGAGTATATTCTCTAAGTGTATTTCCTAATTGCAATAATTGCAATAAACGTTCGTATAAATCAACAGTCATTCTATCAGCATTTTGCGAGGCAACGACTATTTCACTGATATCATTTTCAGTTGTGAAATTTATTAATTGATCTAATTCGATCTGTCTAATTAAATTATATTTTTTATCAGCCTCTTTATTATTATTATTATTATTCATATTTACAAAACCCACTACTCTATAATGTGGATCACTATTTTCTAAACCTAAAATTAGCTCTTGTATATGATCTTGATTACAAACTAGTATTACTTTTTGAACAAATCTCGTGGAAGTAAAAAAATTTATATAAAAAACCCGCCACGTAAATAATGATAAGAAGAGGATCAAAAAAAACAATAAAATTTGATATCGATTTGCAGGTAAATGAGGTGATAAAACTGGGGTCAGTAAATAAATTAATACAGTAAAAGAAACCGTGAGTAAAGTACTTTTTAAAACTTGTAACTGATTTTTAATTATTTCAAGATTATACATTTCGAAGATAGTGCCAAATATATTTAAGTAAATTGCTAATATTAAGCTCCAATAATAATTTGAAGCAGAAATTACATTGTAATTGAGCATAAAAAAAATATCCGAAATGTACAATGCTAGAAAAATGAAACTTACGTCTAAAACTCGTAGCATCATCTTCCTTTCTGAAATTTCAAAATGTATTTTTTTAAACAACCACATAATGTAATTTATTAATACACTGCAATTTAACACATTAGTTTCAGAATTATTTCAAAAATAAAATCATTTTTTAAAAATCATAATACTGTTCTTATTTTACTATTTTATAGAAACGGCACTTTATAATTTTTGTTTTTTTTCAAATTTAAAAGGAGAAATTTGAATATTTAGTAATGTTAATGAATAAATAAAAGCTGGAGCGGCTAATCTCATAGCCGCATGATTGATGGTCAAAAACCAAAAAGCAAGAAAACACAATAAAAATAAATTAGCATTTTTTTCAAAATATAAAATGAGCGGCATAAATAATAAAATTAGCAAACCAACTATTCCCAGAGAACCATGTTCAGCTAACATGCGCGTTATTTCGTTATGTGAGGCTGAGATTACGCCACTTTTATTTTGCCGGTCTTCTTTGCTTTTACCAGCGCCTATTCCCAACAAAGGATATTTTAAAAAAGTTTCGATTTCGTTTTGGACAATAATTTCTCGACCAGTAAGCTGACTTTTTTTAACTCTTCCGGCTGCGTCTTCGTTAGCATATCTTTTAATTATAAGTCCATTAGTTTGTAAAGATGTATATGTCCAGACAGCAATCATTGAAGTCGCTAATAATACAACTATGAAAGTTAATTTTAACCTACCCGCAAAATTGGATTTAAAAAATAAAATGACAATTAATAAAGCAATCATTATAAATCCTGTTATCATTCCGCCTCGTGAGAAAGTCAATATTCCACGATAAGTTATAAGTATTGCAAGAATAAGATTTACAATCATCTGAAATTTTGTTTTAGAATCAAGCATCAATCTTGAAAAAAAAATAAACATACCTAGGCCTAATATTGTTGCAACTTGATTAGGACCATATCCACCCGAAGCTTGAAAATTAGACTCAGTACTTGTTATTACATCCTGAATATTTGATGTATAAAGGATTAAATAAATGGTACAAGATACTATTGGCAAACCCATACTTAACAGGATATTATTAATAGCTTTAAATGTTATTTTACGGTTAAAAGTATAAATAGAAGCAAGTCCTAAACATACAGGACCTGAGATGTTGAATGCAATAGCTTTTCTAATTTCCGAGTCAAAATTTAAGGTAGAAGTTGAGATAATGACAGCGGGAATTAGTAGAAATAGAAAAATGATGTAAGGAACCGCACCTTTAGAAAAACCGCTAAAACAAAGTCCTAAAAAGACAAAAAATATTACACTATATTTTGAAATTTCATATAAAATAGTACCACCAGTCATTCTTAAAAAAACCTCACTCCCCACAATATAAGCTGCTGCAATAAGTACTTGATTGTCTATATTTTTGTTTTTAATTATAAAATATAACCCCAAAATCAATATAAAAATTCCAAAGAATGTAGTGGTAAAAGGAAATAAAAATCCCACTACTCCTATTAATACATGAAAAATAATTAAATATGAATACGATTGATCCCCATTTTTCATTTTCTTCTGTTTATTAAATTATATTTCTCTACCACTGTTTGGATTATTTGCTCCATAGAATAGTTAAGCACGATTGATTCATATAAACACTTTCCTAAACGCACTCTTAACGTTGGATCTACTATCATTTTATTAAGTTGATACTGTAAATTTTCTTGATTAAAAGGATCAAATAATAATCCGTTATAATTATCTTGAATTACCGATGAACAATGTCCTACATTAGTTGATATGACTGCCACTTTTGCTAATCCGTACTCTAATAATGTAACGGGGAAACCTTCAGCTGTTGATGCTAATATCCCTATTGTGGCTTGAGATAAAATATGTTGAATATCATTACGAGAATCATATAGATGTATAAAAGATTCTAAATTATGATTACCAATAAACGCTTCAATTGACCCAGAATAATCATCGTGATAATTTTTCCCTATAAAATGCAAACTCCATCCCAGTTTATGTAATTGCAACTCATAAAAAGCGGTACATAATGCAATATGATTTTTAGGCTTTTTTAAATTAGCTAAACATACAATACGTTTATCTGAATCACCCTTTAGCAAAGTTTCTTTATTAATGTCACTTTTAATAACAGTAAAATTAGGAATGAAAAAGACTTTCTTGGTCTGTAATGTTTTTTTAGCCCATACTTCTAACTCGTGGTTTACTGAAAAAATCAACGAAAAAAAATAAGAGCACACAAACAAACTTAAATTATCATGTGTTGATTTGTAATTTCTAGCGCCATAATGGTCATGCCAAATTATACTAATCCTGGGACATATAAGTTTTAGGGAAACCGCCGTAAAAAATGAAGTACCATGTGCATGAACAATACTAACTTTGTTATTCCTTACATATTTCCGCAATCGGAACAGAGCGTTTAAATCCAGTGCTCTTTTTTTATTTAAAAAAAAGTAACAAACCTGTTTATCAATTTCACTTATAAGTGAGCCTTCACTTCTAGTGACTATTAAGCCTGAAAATTCAATTCGTTTTGCTAATTCATTAGCATAATTGACCGCCATGCGTTCGGCACCTCCCGCTTCCAGAGCATCTATGATTTGAACAACACGCATTATTGTAAAAGTTTTTTAATTTCGGCTTCAAAAAAATCAGTAGTATATTCTCTTGACCATTTTAGAGCTCTTGCTTGTACACTATGATAAAGAATTTGATCTTTTATAATAGTTTCAATTTGTGAAACATCTTTTTTTAAGTCCATTTCTAGTAAAATTCCACGATTTCCATGATCTAACATATCTGGAATACAAGATTGTTTTGTAGCAATGGGTACGCAACCCCAGAACATTCCTTCAGCAATTGCTTTTGGCCAACCTTCACTTTTTGACGGTAATATTACAAAATGACTATCTTGATATGCTGTTTTTACCGTTTCCTTATTCTGATTTCCATTTATAATAATGGTTTTTTCTAAGTTATTTGCTATGCAGTATTGATTTATATTCTCGCTCTCTTTTCCATCTCCAAGAATTGTCAAACTGATTGTATATCCCTTTAAACTTAAACATTCCACTAATTGAATTGCATATAACGGATTTTTTCCAGCGACTAAACCACCAACAAAAACAAATTTAATTTCTTTAGTACTATCTTTTCTATCAACTAGGTTTTTTTCATTTTCTTTGTAAGAGGCATTAAAAAAGGATTTTATATTAGTACTATTTCCTTTCCAATTTCCATAGACCAAGACCTGCATATTATGTGTTAAGAAAGTATTGGACAATATGTATTTTTGAATATTATAAGACCATGGCTGCTTTGATTTTGGATCCCAATTACCGGCATATTTTGCAGTTTTAGACTTAAACGGAAAAGCTATTTGAACTAGACATCCTAAAAGACCCATATTTCCTGGACAGCGTAAATGAATATGATCTGCAGCCCACATCGCTTTGTAAATATACCAAATAATTTTTGGCGCTTTTAATAACGCTTTTATCACGCCTGATAGACTCATTACATCAAAAGAATCCACTGCTACAAATTTAATGTTCGCATGATGGTAGGAATCGTCAAGCGCTGTATCTTTTGATGTTTTTACTGGTGCAACGATAATTAGTTCTGACGCAAATTTTCCCCAAATATTCATTTCAGCGCTGTAAGGTGCATAAGCGAAGAATTGATTATCAATTAATAAATGAGGAACATGAGTTATTATAGCGAATCTCATTATAAATTAAATTAAAAGATATTCTAAAATTGACACAATTGTAACTGAAATAAACTGGTAATAAAGTCTCTAATAAATATATATTTTAAATATACCTCGATGAAGATACTAAAAATTGATACTACAAAAACAGGGATTATGTTGAAAACAGGAATTTTAATATGAATACCAGCTTTCACTGGTTTTTAATAATATCTGTATAAAATTGAATATTTTCCTCTAATATATGTGGCAATGAAAATGTATGGAGCACTTCCTTCCGTGCAGCAATAGCCATACTTTTAGCATCTTCATTATTATTTAATACCCACATTATTTTTGCAGCAATATCATTTGGGCTATAAGGATCACAAAGAAGCCCCGTCTTACCATGTTTTATAATTTCGGGTCCTGAACCTTTGTTCGTAAATACTACTGGTTTTTCCATAGCCATAGCTTCTAAGACAACTAAACCCACTGTCTCCATCTGGGAAGGAAAAACACACACCGTAGCTTGAGCGTACTTAAAGGGAATATTAATATATGGTACCGTTCCATAAAAATAAACCGCTTGTGCAGCTGAGCCTAATTGTACTAATTCATTTTCCCGCAATTTTTGAATGTAAGAACTTCCATCAGGAAAAAGCCAATCTCTACCATAAATCTCTAAAACAACATTTGGAAAACTTTTCTTTACAATCGCAAATGCGTTAATTAATTGTCGGATTCCCTTTTTTTCGCAAACTGTTCCTACGAAGACAATGGTATCTTTTTTTTCTTTACAAATCACCGGAGTGAATAAATTTGTATTTACTGGATTGCATATCAGTGAAATTGGTTTGTTATGAAAACTTAAAAGTGTTTCTGTATGACTTTGCACATATTTAGAAACGGCAATGAATGCATCCGCTTTTTTAAAAGATTGTTTTTCTTGAAAGCCTTTCCAAAAATTAATTCCTCTTTCCTCCGCTTCAGCAAAAAAATGATGTCCTCCATGAAGGCGAATTATATATTTGATTGGATGTATTTTATGAAGGAAAGCTAATCCTAATTCTGATGTTTCTATAATATCAATCGGATTTTTTTGATGGATTTCCTTTATTTTTTGATTCAATCGCAACGAATTAAAGAGCCATTTTATTCCTTTTATTCTTGCCGGCTTGATTCTATAGATTAGGACACCACAATCGTTTTCTTCTTCATAAGATTCATTATAATTTAAACCAACTACTGAAACATGATATCCCTGATCTATTAAACCTTTACTCAACGTATAAACAAAAGACCCTATCCCTCCATGAGGAAAACTAATTTTTGGATATTCATTGGTAATAAAACAAATGTGCATCTGTAGGAACTATTATAATTTAAGTTTCTCTATTATCGTAGATGAAGCAATTTCATAATCGCCTATTACAATTGACTTCCACTGTTCCATGGCTGCTGGATCATAAGACAACTTAGTTATTTTATTGGCAATTTCATTTTTATTGTTTAACCAAATTACTGCATCTTTAGAAGGCATGCTGTGAAAATGTTGGAATTGATAAATCTTGTTAACGAACCATTCTTTAACTGTTTTATTTTCTTGATCATAGTTTATAAAAATACACGGTTTATTAAATATTGCAAAATCAAAAGCCATAGTCGAACCAACATTTACAACCAAATCAGAATAAAAAACGGTACTCACTAATAACTCCAAATCATTGATAGTGGGATAAATAGATTCCCAGTTCCTAGCATTTTTAAAATGCCATGATGGCGGTATTTCCTTTATTAAATCAGGATATATTTTTACAATAGAGTCAAAACGACCCGATAAATCGACTGGGCAGCGTCGTAAAACAATTTGGAATGTGTCTTGCAGATTTGATTTTACTAGTTCTTCTGCGATATCTTTTAAATAAAGTGGGTCATCAGGCGAGGTTTTTTCGTCATCTCCTGAGAAGCAAATAATTTTTTTACTGCAATCAAGATTGTATGACTCGTAAAATGTTGATTTATCCATTATATATCGATTATCCTGATAAAACTCAAATTGTGGAGTTCCTGTTATATATATGCTATCGCTTAAAATTTCTGGATAATAAATACTCATTTCATTTTTCATGTAGGATGACCATACTAAGTACCTGTCAGCACGTAATGCCATTCTCGCTTTAGGTAAATTATCCCATGAATAGATAACCGTAGCGGATTTAATTCCTAAATCATGCGCTACAGCAAAAATAGTTGCCGCTTTCAAACTTCGTTGATGAGAGCAAAAAATCAAATTGGGTTCCAAATTTTCAATAATCGATTTCACATTGCAATAAAACCTGTTTTTTCGAATTGCTTTTTGGTATCTTTTTTCTAATGCCAAAATAGCATCATAACTCTTATAATATCTTGCGATTTTCTCTATCGATTTATAAAATATTTTCTTTAAAAATAATTTTTGATTCCAGTTCCAATTGGTGAGCAATGACGGATTATTCACCATTTTATTATTATAATGCAGTCTCGATAGGCAAATTAATTCTCTAAGAAATTTTTCTTTTAATGATTCCTTATAACGAGGAATTGTTACATTGCTTTTAATAGAAGTGTTTTCACTAATAGCTTCTATCGTTTGTGCATCAAAATTGTGAAACAAAATCAATTCAGCTGTTGTTGCTTTAAAAACATTAGAATAGAGATAATTCCTCACTCCAACACCATCAGGAAATAGTAAAATTATTTTTTGTTGGTTCATATTTTACTAATTTAATAACATCTTATTTATTATCAATGAAAATCCTAATGAATGTAGGATTTAAAATTTTACAACTTCACTGTTTAATCATTTATAATTGAGATTACTAGTCAATATTTTATCTAAAAAAATAAAGTAATGAATCGTAGAGTCACGTCAGTATTTATAATTAGAAGTACTTCTATTATTATGAAATTTTAATTCTTATAACTAAATACAAATTTATTTTAACTCTATTATTTGATCAATAATGATGCTTTTATAACTTTCCAATTAATGATTGCTTATACAAATACGCTGCGTAATCAAAATCTTCTTGAGTATCAATGTCAATAGTAGCATAAATATGATCTACCTCCATTGGAAATGCATTTTCTGAAATAATACATCTTTCAGCAATTAATGAAGCTTTTGTAATATATAATAATCCGTTTTCAAAAAATAAAGGCTCCAGATCTTGACTTCTTTGACCTATTGAGTAATTATAAGGGACGTATTTATCATTGATTATTTTTCCAAATTTTTGTCGGTTTCTGGTAACAGTAAACAAACTATCATACATTCCATGTTCATAGATAGCCATAGCTTCTAGCAGTAAGTTTGCTGGACGCAATGGATTAGTGGGTTGTAAAAGCACTACATTTTCTACGGTTACAATATTTTCTAACACATGCATCATCGCTGTTACTGTAGGCTCTAAATCTCCAGATAAATATTCTGGGCGATCAATTACATTTACACCATACTCTAAAGCTATTTGCTTTGTTATAATGCAATTAGTTGATACGAAGATGGCATCAATGATATGACTATTTGCTTGAGCAAATAAAATACTATGCACTACAAGCGGGATTCCTCCCAATGGAAGTCTATTTTTAGGATATAATCTTTTTGATCCAGCACGTGCTGGAATAATAGCTATAGTTTTCAAAATAATATTGATTTACTTTATGCTTAGTAAAACCTTGTTATATTAGTCACTTATCAATTTACTTGTAATATTTAGTATCTGCTTAAACGATCTTAGAAGTAAAAATGATGAAATTCTAACTTGCTCAAAATAGATTATTAGCAGACTTGACATTAGAACTTAATGTTTCAAAAAATGAGTATATCAAATAAAGCAATAAGTCCCTCTATAAAGAGCTGATATTGATACGAATATAAGTAAATAATAGCAAAAATCACTTTAAATTATTAATCCACTTTGTAGGTAAATAAACTTTACTATTAATTGGTATTAATTGAGTTCGCTTGCTATAACTGCCTTGCTCTAGGTGAAAATTTAAGAAATTTATAATTTTATATAAAGTTTGTACGGATCCGTAATTGAAATATACATTTATAGAATAAAATCCTGGAACATATAATAATGCTCCAGTTTCGACTGTTAACACTAGTCTTTTTTCTTTTTTTATTACTTTAAAAAACAAACCGTCATCTTCATTTGTTATATGAGAAATTAATTCACCATTAAGATTATTAATTTCTAAGATTATAGAAAAATCGAAGATATGATCCAGAAACGAAATATCAAAAACAAATGATAATTGATCACCAATTTTTAAATATTGCCCAGAGTCAAATATTTTATTATCTAATTTAGAGTAACAATCGTTAATTAAAATGGTTTTGGAAATATCTATATGTTGACTCTCCTCTTTAGAAAGTTGTAAATTAAGAGCACTATAAAAATCAATACTGTCTTGCACAGATCCTTTAAATACTAATTTACCTTGATCTAAAACAATTGCGCTTGTACATAAGTTTCTTATAGCTGCCATATTATGACTTACAAAAAGAACGGTTCGCCCACCGCTTTTAGAAATGTCCTGTATTTTTCCTATTGCTTTTTTCTGAAATTCGGCATCACCCACTGCGAGAACTTCATCAATCACTAAGATTTCTGGTTCAAGAAATGCAGCCACAGCAAATGCTAAACGCACCACCATTCCAGAACTATACCGCTTTACAGGCGTATCAATATAGCGTTCGCAGCCAGAAAATTCAATGATTTCATCTAATTTTAAGGTAATTTCATTTTTGGTCATACCTAAAATAGCTCCATTAAGATATATATTTTCACGCCCTGTTAATTCACCATGAAAACCAGTTCCCACTTCTAATAAAGAAGCGATTCTACCTTTAGATTTAATAATTCCTGTAGTGGGTGCCGTTATCTTTGATAATATTTTTAACAAAGTAGATTTGCCCGCGCCATTCTTACCTATAATTCCTAATACTTCACCTCGCGCTACTTCAAAAGTTATATTTTGTAAACTCCAAACGTACTCGTTTGACCTTGTACTTTTTCGATTACTAATTTCACCAATTTTTAAATATGGATTTTCCTTTCCCCTTATGTTATACCACCACCGATTTAGATCGTGACCAAGTGTGCCTGTACCTACTTGTCCCAAACGATACTGTTTTGAAATATTTTCGAATATTAATATGATATCTTTAGTCATATAAATCAATTTCTACAATAGCATTTATTAAAACGTGTAATACGACTGATTTAAACGGTATCTATAAAATTCTTCTCTGTTTTACTAAAAACCAGTACACCTAAAAGAAGTAAAAACGTGGTTATCATTACAGTATAGGTTAAACCTAAATAGGAAATTTGACCTGCATTAAGTAACATTAAACGTGACGATTCAATTATATACGCTAAAGGATTGTACTTAACAATCCAAGCATAATTTGGAATTTTTTCTTGAATTAATGCCAGAGGATACATCACCGCAGAAATGTACATAAGTAATTGAACTCCAAAGGTAAGTAGGTAATTAAAATCTCTATATTTAGTTACAAATGATGAAATTAATAATCCTAAACCAAATCCTAAAATACCCATTAATACTATTAGTAAAGGAAAAAATAACAACAAGGGATTTAAAGTTATAGTGGCTCCTTTCAAATAATAGATGAGGTAAAATACTATAAATATAGAGAATTGAATTCCAAATTTAATCAAATTAGATATTACAATGGAAATAGGTATAATTAACCTTGGAAAATATACCTTTCCAAAAATAGCTGCATTGGTAGCAAAGATGTTCGAAGTTCCTAAAAGGCAAGCAGTAAAATAATTCCATACTGTAATTCCAGCTAAATTAAATAAAAAAGGTGGGACACTACCTGTCTTAATTCCCGCTAAATTATTAAAAATAATGGTAAATGCTATTGAAGTAAATAGGGGTTGTATTATATACCAAAGAGGTCCTAAAATAGTTTGCTTATATAATGTTGTAAAATCGCGCTTAACAAATAATTGTAATAAATCTTTGTATTGCCAAAGCTCTTTCAGATTAAAAGAAAAGAAATTGGTATTAGGCGTTATTTCAATAAGCCATCTGGTGTTATCTTGTTCAAAATTTTTCATAATAATCATTAAATACTATGTTCATTACGTAATCTATATTAGTTATCCAATATAATTAAAAAACGCCGTAGCTGTTAAATTTAATTAGTGAAAGAAAAGGTGGTTTTATGCTATAATCTTTTATTTTATGAATAAAGATGTTACAAATATGAAAATTTAAAAGTATTAGTAGTACATAGATGTAATTATCAATATTTGAGCAAGGATAATATTAAAAGACAAATATAAATAATTTAACCTATTTAAGTTTAAAAGCAAGTCTTCGAATATAATTTGTTTTCAATAAGATTGATTTTTGTATCTGTACTATTTTTTTTTGAATATTAGTAATTACAAAAAAACAGCTGCAAGAATATATTCTTACAGCTGTTTAAAAATTATAGTTTTAATTATTTACCTTTTCAATAAAATTGCATACGGTAAACATAAAAGCTATTGTTGCATTTAGTAACCTGGATTTTGTTGCGGTCTTAAAGTAGGATTAGCATCTAACTCTAACTGCGGCAAAGGCCAAATAAACTTAAAGTTATCATAAGCAAATGCATTTACACCTAATGCACCAGTATATGGAGTTCCTAAAGCATAAGCAGCTAAGGCAGGAGCAGCAGTTTGAAATCCAGCATTGGCTACTTTTGCAGGAATACCCGCAATTGGGAATAAAGGATCATTTTGTAATCTTGTAATGTCAGCCCAACGACGTCCTTCACAAATAAACTCAATTCTTCTTTCTTTTAATATAGCTTCGACCATAGCAACATTACTTGTAAAGCTTGCAGCTGTATAAGCTTGTGTTGCAGGATTTGCTAAAGAGCGATTTCTAACAGAATTTAAACGGGCTAAACCATTAGTTACATCTGTACTTCTTGCATAAGCCTCTGCCATGTTTAGCGCTACCTCAGCATATCTAATAATTGGCGCAGCATCAGTTTTATTAACAGCATCTTTATACTTTCTAGTGAATTTAGTATTTGGATAATAACCAGCATTACCAGTAATTACCATTACACCTTCCGTTCTTCTCTTGTCATCAATTAACCATGAAGGATCTCTCCAGATAATTGGGCTAATGGCAATTAATCCACGGCCGTTAGCTGCTTCTGGTATTGGTGGGTGATACATACTTGGTAAAGATCCATTTACTCCAGGATTATTAGTAGCACCATGAGCAATTGAAAATATAGATTCACTATTAGAATTATTGCTCGCAAAAGGCGTATCTGGATTAGCAGTCATCGTGAACTTGCCATCTAATTTAATACCTTCTGATATAACTTTGTCGTATTTACGCATGTGCAAATACACTCTCGTTTTATATGCAATAGCAGCTTCTTTAGAGATTCTTTCGATCTGTGCAGCAGCTGATCTTTTAGTTTTTGAATACAATAAAGTTTCGGCGTCATCTAAATCATTTAATATCTTAGTATAACATTCTGCAACTGTATTTCTACCTTGAGCTAAACCTAATTCTATGTTAGCTGGCGTAGAATATGATATTTCTCTGTAAGGCACTCCAGGATTGGACCCATTATTATCTTGAAATGGTCTTGCAAAGTGTATTAAAAGTTCATTATGAGTTATAGCTCTAAAAAATTTAGCTTGACCTATATAGTCATTAGCCAATTCTTGCGATATCACTCCTGCTTCAGCAGCTTTAGTAACTCCTTCAATTACAATGTTAGCTCTATTAATCAATCGGTACCCATCTGCCCAATAGTACACATTATTAGCTGAAGTGGCATCGTAAGTACCGGTGTAAGTCAGCTGATAAAATCCTGCTAGGTTTACTACATCTTCACCTCTATTATCACCTTGTTGTATAAAAGCAGATCCAAATATGTATCCCCTAGAACCTGCACCATTGTAATTACCTAATTCAGCAGCATTATACATTCCTGTAACAGATAAATCAATTAAAGCAGGAGTTTGAAAAGCTACATTTTCAGAGATACTATTAAAAGGAACTAATTCTATTACACTTTCTTCACTACATGACGTAAACAAAAGTGACATCATTGCACACGGAACTAAAATTTTAGTAATGGCAAATGATCTAAATTTATTTTTATTTTTCATTTTTTAATTTTTTTAAAATTAGAAACCTACATTAAGACCAACACTAAATACTCTAGACCTTGGAGTTCCATTATAATCATTACCTAGAACTTCCATTTCAGGATCTAATCCTTTATAGTCAGTAATAATCAATAAGTTTTGTCCTTGAACAAAAAGTCTGAATTTATCTACTCCAACTTTTTCTACTATTGATTTTGGTAAATTATATCCTAATGTTACATTATCTAACTTGATATAATCCCCTTTTTCTACAAAACGACTAGAAGCTTGATTAATATTAATTGTAGTTTCTCTGTCATCACGTAATCTAGGTGTCCAACCATCTCCAGTATTAGTTACACTTTGCCATCTACCTAAAATTTCTGTACCATTATTATTAAATCCTTGAGATAATAGCTCACGTCTAGTTAAGTTATTAATTTTATTACCGCCACTGAAACGGAACATGAATCCTAAATCAAAATTCTTATAATTCATATTAGAATTGAATGCTCCAAAATATGTAGGTAAAATTTTTCCTAAAACTACTTTATCAGCAGCTCCTAAAGAAGATGTTTTAGAAACATCAGTAGGGTTAGCTGGATCAAATACTCTATATGCTTGAGTATTTATATCTCCTTGAACAAGTGTACCGTTACCTTTAGTAAAAACAGGATTTCCATTAGCTGGATTGACACCATAATAATCAAAACCATATAAAACATAAGGAGATTCGCCTTCTCTTAATAAGTTGTTTCCAGTATTGTAACTATTTGCATCAACAAAATTAATGTCTTGTCCATTCACTAATGTCTCAACTTCACTTTTAACTAACGATAAGTTTGCACTAACTGTCCATTCAAAGTTTTTATTTCGAATAGCTGAAGCTTCAACAGAAAATTCATGACCTGAATTTTTCAAAGAACCAACGTTTTTAGAAATATAATTTTCAGGAATACCCAATGATAAAGGCTGTGGTACTTGTAAAATTAAACCATTTTGGTTGTTGATAAAATAATCGTAAGTTAGTTTCACACGATTATTCCATAATGATAAATCTGCTCCATAATCATATTTAACAGAAGTTTCCCATTTTAATTCATCATTACCTGCTTGGCTATAAGCAATACCATTATACTCTGCATATTTTGCATTATTGTATAATCCTAAATATGGATAATTACCAATACTAGTGTTACCAACTTCTGCAAAAGAGGCTCTCAATTTAAAATCAGAGACTACACTTCTTAAAGAACTCATAAATGATTCTTCACTTACAGTCCATCCTGCAGAAACTCCTGGGAAAGTTCCCCATTTGTTTGCAGTAGGTAATGCAGAAAGACCATCTTTACGAATAGAACCTTGAATAAAATATTTTCCAGCGTAATTGTAGTTTAATCTACCAGCATAAGACATAATTCCATTTTCTGAAACACCACCACCAGATAACTGAGTAGCATAAGAACCTGAAATAAGATTTTTATTAAAAAAAGTATCAGATAAACCATTACCTCCTCCGAAGAAAGAATTAATTTTTTGCTTTTGAACCTCGTAAATAGCTACAGCACTTACGTTATGTGATTCTCCAAATGTTTTATTGTAAGACAATATATTTTGAGTATTCCAACGAGTTAAGTTTTGAAAATTATTTCTTACAGCTCCTGCAATACTAGCCCCATCACCATTAATAGGATTTAAATAATTGAATCCTTCAGTACCAATAGCATCAACACTTCCTTGTGTTTTATAACTTAAACTTGGTGTAATTTTAAAATCTGCAAAAAGACTTACTAACGATCTATCTATTTTAGACTTATAAATGTTATTGTCTAATACATAAACAATGTTAGGTAAGTTATTAGCAATAACTGATAAATTTTCTCCTTGTCCTACTGTTGAACCTGTAATGTTATATCCTGTTGGGTGATTAGCATTATAAACTGGAGTATTTGGCAATTGACGCATAGAATTAAAAATGATTCCTGATAATCCACCTGCATTATTGTTTAAACCTGTATTTTCAGTTCTTGATAAAGCAATATTAACTCCAACATTCAACCAACTTTTAACTTTCTGATCTACGTTAGCTCTAACATTATATCGTGTTTGACTGTTAGATTTAGCAAGACCTTCTTGTTCGTTGTATCCCATTGAAAAATAATAGTTTGTTTTATCTGTTGATCCAGAAAGAGACAAATTATGATCTGTTTGAATAGCTCCTTTACGTAAAACTGCTTTTTGCCAGTCAGTATCAAACTGAGTTCCTACAGCCAAAATTGAAGCGCCTCTATTAGTTCTCTTCTCATTTTGAATAGTAATAAAATCATTTGTTTTCAATAAGTCTAAGTACTCGATTGGCTGAGCAATTCCTGTATACGTGTTGTAATTAACTCTGAATTTACCGCCTTTACCTTTTTTAGTTGTAATTAAAATTACACCATTTGCAGCTCTTGATCCATAAATTGCAGTAGCTGAACCATCTTTTAAAATTTCTGTCGATTCAATATCAGCTGGATTAATATCACCTAAGGCATTGGTATCAGCATATCCTCCTACATCACCAGTGAAAATTGGAACACCATCAACAACAATCAAAGGATAGCTACCAGAGGTAATAGAACCTACTCCTCTAATTCTAATTCTAGGAGCTTGTCCTAACACGCCAGAATTAGTAGTTACTTGAACTCCAGCAGCTCTACCTGCAAGTTGAGACTCAAAACTAGGTGTTGCTAAATTTGCAATAGCATCACCTTTAATTTGAGAAATAGAACCTGTAACTTCTCTTTTCTTTTGAGTTCCGTAACCTACCACTACCACTTCTTCAAGAGCTTGAGAAGACGAAGTCATTTTGACATTTACAGTATTAGATGCACTAACTGTTACAGATGAGTTATTCATTCCAATAAAAGAAAACACTAAAACATCACCTGCTTTTGCTTTGATAGAATATTTTCCATCAAAATCAGTTTGAATTCCACTATTAGAACCTCTAACAACAACATTAACTCCAGGGATCGGACCAGTCTCATCTGAAACAACACCTGAAACAATTTTCTCTTGTGCAAAAGAAAACTGGATTGACAACGCTAATAATAGCGTGAAGATCCATTTGAATTTTAATCTCATATTTAATTTATTTGAATTGGTTTGGCGGCAAAAATGATAATAAAATATTAATTAAACAATAGGTAAATAACATTTAACAGTAATAAAATTAAAATTTTTAACTTCTTATTAATTAATTAATTAATAAGATACTAAAATACAAACACGCATTTGTAACAATATAAAATTAAATGTAAAATGTTAAGATATGCTGATTATATAAATTATTTATAACTTATTAACAACTCTACATTTTTAATTATATTAAAAATAGACCTTCACGTAATTAAATGAAAAATTAAATTTTAAATAATTAATTTAAAAATCACCTAAGATAATGATCTTATAAAATGCACTATAACGTTTTCGATAAGATTTTTAAAACGTAAGAATGTAATAATTAACTTATTTTTATTTTAAGGTCTAGATTTTATTAATATTATTATATCAATTATTACTAATTACAGTGTTTTGATCAATAAAAGTCAATTACTAAAGATTTTACGATTGTTCTCAAGTGGCATGCAAAAAATTTTATAAAAAATAATATTTAAGAGTTTTAAGAATCGTAATTCCTATAAATTTTAAGCAATAAAATATCATGAACAACTAATTGTTAATTATATTTCAAGCCAAATTTAATAATTGTTTTTGCTTATATATTTATAGTCTTTATTTGAAAAATTTATAAAATAAGTTCTAATATTTAAAAAGTCATTTTATAGTAAAAGCATTAAAAAAAACGCTTAAATTCATATCTTATGATCTCTAGTTAACTTAAATTGCTATATGATTTTATAGTTCTGATATAAATAATATCATCTTTAATTTTTTCTGGTTGCGTTGTGATTATTTTTTTTTGGGTAAACTTTATAATTAATATCAAACAATCACATTTTATATTAGATAAGTTTTTGTTGTAAATAAATTTGTATAGATTATCCATGCGCATACATATTTTAAAAAATATTATTTTAATCAGCTATTCTTCTAAGAATAATAATGCTTTTTAAATTAACGCTTATTATGTTGTGTGATATATTCATATAATACAAATTTTAAAATAAAAAAGGTTGTCCGTTAAGACAACCCTTTTTCTATAAAGTACATGAATACTTAATTCAGCAAAATAAACTGTATTAAGGAAATATTTTCATAATAATTATTAACTATTAGGCACACATAATTTATTGTACAATAACTCATTATTTGGTATCGGCCAGATATATTGTGAATCCGTAATACTTACCGCTGGCGCGCCGCCTTTTGCCACAAAGTTTTGTGCAAGTCTCATAACGTCTGGTGATCTGAATCCTTCGCCTAATAATTCAATTCTTCTTTCGATTGCTATTTGATTTAATAAATCCTGAAAACTCGCAAATGAAGCCGATGTAAATACTGTTGTAGCATCTGACCTGCCTCGCACTGCATTTAAAAGTTGTATCGCTCTCGAATCAATCAGCTTTTTATCCCGAACAATCGCTTCTGAAAGATTTAAAAGTATTTCAGAATAACGAATTACTGGAACGAAATCAACATCAGCTGTGCTTTTTGTCCATTTATTAAGATAAGTTTTACCACCATTAACAACGTTTAACGCTCTCCTAGAGTCTGTTGTTTTCCAACCTGCATCAGAAATTATGCCCGTCGCTAATAAAGAATATTCACCTGTGCCTGCTGTTGGTGAATAGTAACTAACAAGAGAATTTTGAGTTCCTGGGAGATCCGTTGGACTATATGCAAATGAGAATACATTTTCAGTGGTTAATGCCGGGGTTGCAAAAACAGCGGAAATAGCAGGGACCAATTTATTTGAAACGCCACTTATTGAAGAGAAAGGAGCTGCGTTAGACACAATTTTGTCCGCTTCAGAAATTACTTTATCATATTTATTCATACTTAAATACACCCTGGTTTTTAGAGCGATTGCAGTATTTTTATGTGCTCGTGTAGTATTGTCATAAGCATTAGCATTAGTCAAGGTTAAATTTGCCTCAGCAAAATCTAAATCTTCAATGATTTGCTTATACACATCAGCAACAGAAGATCTAACTAAATTACTGCTTCCACTACTTGTCTCCGCTTTCAGTCTTAATGGTAATCCTGGTTTCGAACCATTACCATCCCAATAAGGTCTTGCATATAAAGTTACCAATGAGTAATATGACAAGGCTCTCAAAAATAAAGCCTCAGCTTTATATTGGGTCTTTAAATTTGCGGCAATAGGGGCAGAATCTAAACCAGCTATAACAACATTACATCTATTAATAGCTAAATAACCTTCATACCATAAATTTTGAACTTCATTAGTGCTAGATTGTAGTCCAAAATTCCAAGTGAATAAGTTGGTAACGCCGTTGGTCTTTTCATTATTAAATTCTTCACCGCGAACATCTTGGTAATTGAAATAGCGACCACCATAAAATTGTCCTCCTTTTACACCGCTATACATTCCTAAAACTGCTTGTAGTGCTCTTTCAGGGGTTTCAAATGCTGTTACATCACTAATTCTAGTTTGATTGAGTGGAGACAAAGAATCGGCATCAGTACAAGCTGTTATTACCATTGCAGTAACAAACATTAAAAATATTTTTTTCATTATTTCTTTTCTTTATAAATTATAGACTTAAGTTTAAACCAAATGAAAATGTTCTAGCCATAGGTGCTGAATTTCTGTCAACACTAGGTGAACTACTTGAATTTCCGTTAGTAGAGATTTCTGGGTCAAATCCTGAATAATTAGTAAATGTGAATGCATTTTGAACACTCAAATAAAATCTTAAGTTGGTAAATTTCATTTTTTCAATTAGATCTTTTGGAAGGCTATATCCAAAAGCAATATTTCTAACTTTTACAAAATCACCTTTTTCTAAATTATCAGATATTGGCATTGAGGAACCATTTGACACATTATCTCCAAATACTATTCTTGGTATTGCAGTTACGTCACCTGGATTTTTCCAACGCGTTAATACGTCAGCAGAATTATTCCATACCCTCATATCATGTAATCCTGCATTCGTGCCATTATATACATAATTCCCGCCTGAGAAATAGATTGAAACATTTAAATCAAATCCTTTATACAAAAAAGTGTTATTAAAACCGCCAAAATATTTAGGCAAAGCTGGTCCTAATACAACAGCATCATTAGCTTGACCAGCAGCACGAGTAATAGAACCATCACTTACTTTAGTCCATCTTGCGGCTGTTGTGGCTGCCGAATGATCGTACTGTACAGCTGTACCGTCTCTATAATAAAATATTCTTCTACCATTAGCTGGATTTACCCCACCCGTTTTAACAATATAAAAATTACCTATCGACTCTCCAACTCTTGTTATACTCGTATTTTCGAGACCACTTGTTGCCGTAATTACATCAGAACCATTGGAATCTAAAGCAGTCACTTTATTCTTTTGAGCAGTGAAATTAAAACTTGTATTCCATTTAAATTTGCCCTCTGATAATACTTTAGCATTTAATGTTAACTCATATCCTCTATTGTTCATACTCCCAACATTTGTTAAAATTCTACTATCAGGTATTCCAGTAGAAGACGCTTGTGGAACATCTAAAATTAACCCATCAATATCATTTTTATAGTATCCAAGTTCACCTGTAATTCGATCGTTAAACAAGCCGAAGTTCAATCCAAAATCAGTTTTTTTACTGGTTTCCCATGTTAAGTTTTTATTTCCCGCTTGCGAATAAAAAAGAGTTGAATTTGTTCCATTTAATCCCGCATTAAAGAAACTACTTGAAGCATAACTTGCAATTCCTTGATTATTACCTACCAAACCATAACTTGCTCGTAACTTAAACTGATTCACTACTTCTCCGATAGCTGAATTTTTATAAAAATCTTCTTCAGATACTGTCCATCCTAATGATCCACCATAAAAATCACCCCATTTATTTCCAGGAGCAAAAGCAGAATATCCATCACGTCTTGCATTTACAGAGAAATAATATTTCCTGTTATAATCATAGTTTACACGACCAAAGTACGATTCAAGATAATTTTCAATCAATGAATTTCCTGCAGGAACAATAGTAGTATACCCTCCTTGATATTCATTAAAGAATGGATCAGAAACTGTTTTTCTAGTCGCTCCCCAAGCATCAATTTTTGAATATTGTCTCTCTGATCCTAATAATGCGCTAAGATTATGGTTTTCACCAAAACTAGTGTTATAATCTAAAATATTTTGGATTGACTTTCTACTGTACCTATTCATTGTGTTAGAAGCTAATCCCTTATCAGTAAATCCCTCACCATGTGTAGCATTTTCGAAACTTTTGTTTTCAACAATAAGATTATCTATCCCATATAATGATTTAAAATTCAAACCTTTTAGCAGCTTCAAACCAATATAAAAATTAGATATAATATGATCGTTTTGAGCTGAATAGGTATTCTTATCTAATAAGTACTTTGCATTTTGAAATTGAAGTCCTGTCAAGTTATTTCCAAACCCTATTTGATTTCCTCTTAGATTATAAGTACCATCATTGTTAAAAGGCCCGACATTAGGAGCCTGAACAAATGCTAATCTAGCTGCACCAGAAGAGGAGAAGGCAGCTGCATTAGCTGATCCAGTAGCAAGTCCATTAGTTCTAGAATTGGTATAATTAAATGTTCCTCCTAGCGTTACCCAACTATTAACTTTTTGATCTAAAGAAAAACGGCCCGTTTGCCTTCTAAAATCATTATTTATAAACATACCTTCTTGCTCTAACTGACCAGCAGATAAGAAATATTTAGTGTTCTCCGTTGCTCCAGAGATACTAATGCTATGATTATAAGCAACACCTGTTCTATATGCATAGTCATACCAATTAGTATCTACTAAATTTCCACTAGCATCTTTCATAGTGTAAAAGCCTCTTGTAGTTCCGTTTGCAGGAGTTCCAAAGTTAGCTAATCCTTCATTTTTGATATCTGTAAAACCTTGCGCATCCAATAAGGGTATTAAGTTATAGGCACTTGTGAAACTAACGGAAGAATCAAAATTGATCGAAGTTTTACCTAATTTCCCTTTTTTAGTAGTTATTAATATTACACCTGCTGCAGCTCTCGATCCATAAATAGCTGAAGAAGATGCATCTTTTAATACTTCTATACTCTCTATATCCGCTTGATTAATGTCAGCAAGCGGGTTATTTGCGGCACTACTTTGATTTAAATTATCTCCATTCCATGACGGCACACCATCAATTACGATTAAAGGATACGAACTTAAACTAATTGAATTAATACCTCTAATACGAATTACTGCTTGATTCCCTAAAACTCCATTTGGAGTAGTAACATTCACTCCTGCAGCTGCACCTGATAAAGCTTGATCGAAACTTTGAACAGCAATATCTTTAATTTTATCACCTCCAATTTTTGAAATGGCACCATTTACATCCCTTTTCTTTTGTGTTCCATAACCAACAACAACTACCTCCTCCAGATTTTGCGAATCTGAAGTCATTTTAACATTTACAGTGCTAGAAGCACCAACCGTTACTGAAGAGTTGTTCATCCCAACAAAGGAGAACATTAAAACTTCACCTGCTTTAACTTTAATTGAATATGCACCATTAAAATCAGACTGTACTGATCTATTAGTTCCTTTAACAACAACATTAGCACCAGGTATTGGGCCTGACGCATCTGAAACAACTCCTGAAACAGTCTTCTCTTGTGCAAAAGAAAACTGGATTGACAACGCTAATAAAAGCGTGAAGATCCATTTGAATTTTAATCTCATATTTAATTTATTTGAATTGGTTTGATGTCAAAAGTCTTAATAAAATATTAATTATGCAATAATTAACACAAAATATATTAGTATTTAACAATTGTGTATATAATTTGGCTCTTCGCCTAAATTAGTGGAATTATATATTTTAGGCATTTCCTAAATAATACACCATCTTTATGAAATGCTGCGAATTTCTATAACCTCTTGCTCTAGATCTTGCTAACTGCATTACGCTATTTAATCCTTCTGAAACAGCATTTGTTATTCCCGTTTTGATAG